>NZ_JBNLYC010000052.1:0-29622 GCF_050172015.1 Bacillus sp. GMa5/1
TCACCAATAAAAAAGAGGACGCGGGTTGGTCATCTCCCTGTCAAGTAGACAGTAATAAAAAGAGTATTATGCCACGGCCTTTTCCCGATATTCTATCGGGGAAAGGCCGTGAAGTTTTTCTTGGAATCTTTCTGTATTATAAAACTGAATATATTCTTGAATTGCTCGGTAGGCCATTTCATATGTTTTTGGGCACACTAAATACAACTTCTCTGTTTTTAAATGTGAGAAGAATGATTCAATACACGCATTATCAAAACAGTTTCCACGTCTAGAATGACTACCGATAAATCCTAATTTCTCTAACTGTTTTGCGTAGGATTTAGATGTATATTGAAACCCTTGATCTGAATGGAAAAGGGGCTTAGTAGTTAATGACTTCCCTTCTAATTGACGTAATGTAGTTAAAACCAAATCTAAATCATTTCTTGAAGATAGCTTCCAGGCAACAATTTCATTGTTGTATAAATCTAACACAGCTGACAAATAGGCAAATTGTTCTCCGATTCGTACATAAGTAATATCTGTTACGAATTTTTGATTTTGCTTTTCAGCTTGAAACTCTCGATTCAAATGATTTTTAAATACCACAGATGTTTTTCTTCCATAAAACGGACGTTTTTTTCGAATGATAGATTGAATACCCAGCTCTCTCATAAGACGACGAACACGTTTATGATTCATTACCATTCCTTCTCGAGCCAAAGCACGAGTCATACGTTTATACCCATAGTAAGGGTGCTGACGATGAATAGATAAAATATGTTCTTTATGCCACATATCCCTTTTCTGACGTAAACGCTGCACGTTATGATATTTCCGCCATTTATAGTAGCCAGCCTTAGAAACCTCCGCGATTTGAAGCAACCATCGGAGTGGATAGGCTTGGCGTAATGAATCGATAAGAGAAAATCGTTCTTTCTTTAGGACCATTCCTTCCCGTGTAGATTTGGACTGCGCTTTTTTTAATACTCAACCTGTGCCTTCAAATAAGCATTTTCTTCTTCTAGACTATTAAAATTCTTTCGATTCCAGACACCACGTTGATCATCAAAGGACTCCCCTTGTTGCGCACGTTTTACCCACTCAATAATCTGGGCATCGCTCTTCACACCGAGTTGTTCACGAATTTCTCGCAATGATTTTCTCTCTTCTAATCGAAGACGAACTGCTTCTCGCTTTAGTTCTTCTGTATATTTTTGAAATGATTGTCCTTTTCTTGCCATAAAAAAATCCCCTCCAGATAAAACAGCATTGAGTCCATCATATCAGATGGACTCTTTTTTTACTGTCTACCTATAGGGGATAATACCAGGTCGCGTCCTCTTTTTTATAAATCTTTCACTCTTAATACACGCATTGCATTTAACACTGCAAGTAGTGTCACACCAACATCTGAGAAAACAGCTTCCCACATTGTTGCAATACCAAAAGCACCAAGTAATAAAACGATCCCTTTTACACCTAGAGCAAAGATGATATTTTGCCACACTATACTTCTTGTACGTTTTGCAATTTTTACAGCTGTCGCAATTTTTGAAGGCTCATCAGTCATAATAACGATATCTGCCGCTTCAATTGCTGCATCTGATCCTAAACCACCCATCGCAATACCAACGTCTGCACGGGCTAATACTGGTGTATCGTTAATACCGTCACCAACGAAGGCAATTTTTTCTTTTCCGTGCTTCGCTGCATCAATTTTTTCGATCTCTTCTACTTTTTGTTGTGGTAGTAATTCCGCACGAACTTCATCTAAGCCTAATTCTTTACCGACACCTTCACCAACTGGTTTTGCATCACCAGTTAACATTACTGTCTTTTTAATACCTAGTTCTTTTAACTTTTGAATCGCTTGTTTCGAATCCTCTTTTACCTCATCAGAGATAACAATATAACCTGCATATCTTCCATCTACAGCAACGTGAACTAATGTACCTACTGTTTCTGGTTGCTTAAATTCAATATTTTCTTTTCTCATTAATTTTGCATTACCTGCAAAAATTTCTTTTCCTTGTACTTTTACGACTGTACCGTGACCAGAAATTTCGTTATAATCATCGATTATTTTTTCATCAATTGATTTTCCATATGCCTTTCGAATAGATTGGGCAATTGGATGGTTAGAATATACTTCAGCAAATGCCGCATACTCTAATAACTCTTCACTTGTAGTACCTTCGCTCGGTTCCATTTTTGTAACTTTGAAAACACCTTTTGTTAATGTTCCTGTTTTGTCAAAAACAATATATTTTACATCATTTAAAGCTTCTAAATAGTTACTACCTTTTACTAACACACCACTTTTAGATGCACCACCGATACCTCCAAAGAATCCAAGAGGAATGGATACAACTAACGCACATGGACAAGAGATTACTAAGAACACTAAAGCTCTATAAATCCACTCAGAGAATGTAGCTCCTTCTAAAATAAGTGGTGGAATAAACGCCATGATCGCCGCTGTAATAACTACAACTGGAGTGTAGTAACGTGCAAACTTCGTAATAAAGTTTTCCGTTGGTGCTTTTTTACTGCTTGCATTTTGAACTAAATCTAAAATTTTCGATACAGTGGATTCACCGAATTCTTTTGTAACTTCAATTGTCAACACACCATTTTGGTTCACAAAGCCACTTAATACATCATTTCCAACTTCTACTTCACGTGGTACAGATTCACCTGTTAATGCTGAAGTATCTACCATTGATGTTCCTTCAATTACTTTTCCGTCTAACGGCACTTTCTCACCTGGCTTAACGATAATATAATCGCCAATTTGTACATCTTCTGGTGATACTTGCTTCGTTTCATTTCCAACCTTTACATTCGCATAATCAGGACGAATATCCATTAATGAAGTAATTGATTTTCGGGAGCGGTTTACCGCAATACTTTGGAATAGTTCTCCTACTTGATAAAATAGCATTACTGCTACAGCTTCAGAATATTGTTGAATTGCAAAAGCTCCTACAGTTGCAATTGCCATTAAGAAGTTTTCATCAAATACTTGGCCACGAGTTATGTTTCTTATCGCTCTCCAAACGATATCTCCACCTATTAATAAATAAGCAAGGACGAATAACGGAATTGTTACCATTTGTGGTAAGCCCGCTAATGCAGCAATTGCTGTCAAAATTCCGCCGACCACTAATCTCCCTACCATCTTTTTCACATTTGCTTCACCATGATCGTGACTATGTCCGTGGTCATGACCGTTCTTCTCTTCACGAACAACTTTCACATCTGGTTCTAACTTTTGAACGACATTTGTTATATTTGCTACAGTCGCTTCTAGTTCTCTTTTATTCGCAACTTCTACTCGTAATTTCTTCGATACGAAATCAACAGTTGCTTCTGAGACAGCTGGCATTTCCTTCACTTTATTTTCAATTTTCATTGCACAGTTCGCGCAATCTAAACCTTCTAATATAAATACTTCTTTAGCAATTTTATTTTTTTGTTCTTCTTGAACTTTAATATGCGGTTCTAATTTTGTAACGAGTTGTTTTGCTTCCGTAACAACTTCGTTTTCTTTATTTTGTGCTGTTTCTAAGATCATTGTCTTTGTTGCGAAGTTTACAGAACAAGAATTTACTCCTTCTATATTCCCAACACCTTTTTCAATTTTCATTGCACAGTTCGCACAATCTAAACCTTCTAACATCAGTTTCTTTTTCACCAATGCTTCAGCCATCGTTCTCCCTCCTCGCGTTCTTTTATTCTTCTTCGTTTACGTGTTCAAACGCTTGCTCGAAGATATGAATTACGTGCTGGTCAGCTAACGAATAATAAACAACCTTTCCTTCTTTACGATTCTTCACAAGTTTCGCTTGCTTTAACACACGAAGCTGATGCGAAATAGATGATTGTGTCATTCCTAATAAATAAGCTAAATCACAAACGCACATTTCAGCTTCAAATAGCGCATGTAATATTCTCGTACGTGTACGGTCACCTAATACTTTAAATAGTTCTGCTACTTTACTTAAACTTTCATCAGTTGGAATTGTTTGTTTTACTTGCTCTACAACTTCTTCATGAATTATCGTTTGAGAACATGTCTCTTGTGGTGTTTCTACTTTATTTCCAGCCATTATAGCTCACCTCTTTAATTGAACATATGAACAATCATTCATATATCTTATACTCTTATTATATGAGCGCCCACTCATATGTGTCAATGAAATCTGAATTTTTTTTATGAACATTCCGTTCACATTTTAATAAGTCGTATACATATTTTCCGCACTCTCTATATTCTCATACAAAAAAGGATGCACAATTCGCACACCCCTTTTTACTTACTTTTCATTTTTCACCGCATCCACAATTAAAGAAACAAATCCTAAATGATTATCCCGATTTCTATGGTCAAAACGTTTCGAACGATAAATAAATCCATCTTTCTCATTCCAATCATTATAGTGAAACTTACCATTCTCATCACAGTATTCTAAGAGCCTTACTTGAAAACCTGCTGATTCAAACATGGACGTGATTGTTTTATAGCTATGAACAATTTTATGACTTGCTGCAGGATGATCTAATGGACCAGGTCCACCTACTTGTACCCCTTGCTGATATTCTTCATCTGGAAAAAATGCATCTGGTACTGCACAACGAATATATCCATTCTCCATTAAAAACTCATAACAAATTTTTGCAGCTTCAATTCCTTCTTCATATGATAAATGCTCCCATACATGTTCTGCCAAAATTACTGATAAAGAATTAGGTTGAAATTTATCAAGCCAAGTTTCTCTCCGTAATAAATTTAATTCTTCTTCATTCGTATGTAACCAACCAGGGTTATTATTATAACCCTCTGCGCCAACAACAACTTTTGCTTCTTCCATTTCGCTCCCACCCTTTTTTCATATTCCGACAGAAAAATTCGACAAAATAATATACATTCCCTTTATTTCAACAAAAGAAAAAGCCTTGCGCGCTCCCTAGACGCACAAGGCTTACTGTGTTTATATCCCTTTAATTAGCTTGTTCTAAATTATCCTGCGAACTTCCATCGTCTTTTAAATGACTATGTTTTTTCGAATAAACAAAGTATACAACTACTCCGATTGCTAACCAAGCACCGAAGTACATCCATGTTTTTAATGGTAGGTTTACCATTAAGAATAGACAACATGCAATTGAAATAATCGGCAAGATCGGTACAAGTGGTACCATAAATCCACGTTGTAATTTTGGATGTGTTTTACGAAGAATAATAACTGACACACCAACCATCGCAAATGTTAACAACGCTCCAATATTCGCTAAATTCGACAATTCTTTCAAATCGATAAATCCAGCAATTAAAGCACTACCAATTCCTGTTAACCAAACTGTAAATGTTGGTGCTTCTGTCTTTTTATTAATTTTCGCGAAAGATTCTGGCAATAAACCGTCACGGCTCATAGCGAAGAATACACGTGTCGTTGCATAAATGTAAGCAAAAATTACTGCCATAATACCAATTACAGCTCCAATTGCGATTATACCAGCTACTTTATCTTGTCCTACAACTTCTAACACATACGCCATCGCTTCCGGTACATCTAGCTCTTTATATGAAACCATACCCGTCATAACGAGACAAACTACAACATAAATGATTGTACAAATGACTAACGAAGCGATAATACCAATCGGTAGATCACGTTGCGGATTTTTTACTTCTTCAGCAGAAGTTGCTAATGCATCAAATCCTAAGAAAGCAAAGAATACTGCTGCTCCCCCCGCGAAAACTCCACTTAAACCATACGGTGCAAATGGTATCCAGTTTTCTGGTTTCACGTAGAATACACCAACTGCAATGAATAAAACAACGATACCAATTTTAATTAATACCATTATGTTATTCACTCGTTTACTTTCTTTCGTACCTCTTGATAATAACCAAGTTATAACTAATGTAACGATAACTGCTGGTAAATTCACTATACCACCTTGAGACGGAATCGTTAGCAGTGCTTTTGGAATTTCAAGCCCTAATCCACTCACTAAGTTATGGAAGTAACCAGTCCATCCGCCAGCTACTGCGGCAGTCGTTACAACATATACGGATAGTAATGTCCATCCCATTAAATGAGCTACAAACTCACCAATTGTTGCATATGAGTATGTGTACACACTACCTGAAACAGGAAGTGTAGAAGCAACCTCTGCGTAACATAATGCTGCAAATCCACAAACGATGGCTGCAATCATGAATGAAAAAATAACTGCTGGACCAGCATCTCTTGCTGCTACTAATCCAGTTAATACTAGAACTCCTGTACCAATTATCGCACCAATCCCTAGCATTGTTAGGTCAAATGCCCCTAGCGTTTTCGTCAAAGTTTTACTTTTACTTTCCCCTAACAATTGCGTAACGGATTTCTTTTTAAATAGGTTGGCCACGATGTATGCCCCCTTTTGCCAAGAAGAGCTAAGAGATCTTCACTCTTAGCTCTTATCATGTTGTTTTATATATTGTTCGATTTTGTTTTGTATAATGCTTCTATTAGCAAGATACTGTTTCTGCTTCTAATAATTCTTTAGCACCTTTGTACTCTACACCGTGAGCTTCTGCAACTGCTTCGAATGTTACATAGCCATCTAATGTGTTAATACCTTTTAGTAATGCAGTGTTACCTAGGCAAGCTTCTTTGTAGCCTTTGTTAGCAATTTGTACTGCATATGGTACTGTTACGTTTGTTAATGCAAGAGTTGATGTACGTGGAACCGCACCTGGCATGTTTGCAACTGCATAATGAACAACGCCGTGTTTTTCATAAGTTGGGTTATCATGAGTTGTAATACGATCAGTTGTTTCGAAAATACCACCTTGGTCAATCGCGATATCTACAACAACAGAACCTGGTTCCATTGATTTAATCATTTCTTCTGTTACAAGTTTTGGAGCTTTTGCACCTGGGATTAATACTGCACCGATTACAAGATCAGACTCTTTAACAGCTTCTGCAATATTGTAAGGATTAGACATTAAAGTTTTTACTTGGTTTCCGAAAATGTCATCTAATTGACGAAGACGTTCTGCACTTAAGTCGATGATTGTTACATCCGCACCTAGTCCAACTGCAATTTTAGCAGCATTTGTACCAGCTTGTCCACCACCGATGATTGTTACTTTACCACGTTTAACCCCTGGAACACCTGCAAGTAAGATACCTTTACCGCCTTTGTTTTTCTCAAGGAATTGTGCACCAATTTGTGCAGCCATACGACCAGCTACTTCACTCATAGGTGCAAGTAATGGTAATGAACGGTTTTCTAATTGTACTGTTTCATATGCGATAGAAACAACTTTTTTCTCGATTAAAGCTTTTGTTAATTCTGGCTCTGGAGCTAAGTGTAAGTATGTGAATAAGATTAAGCCTTCACTGAAGTGTTTGTATTCGCTTTCAATTGGTTCCTTAACTTTCATAACCATTTCCATGTTCCAAGCTTCTTCAGCTGTATCAACAATTTTTGCTCCCGCTTCCACATACTGAGCGTCTGTGAAACCAGACCCTAAACCTGCACCCTTTTGAATGAATACTTCGTGATTGTTACGAATTAAATGTACAACACCTGCTGGTGTCATTGCCACACGGTTTTCGTTGTTTTTAATTTCTGCTGGTACCCCAATACGCATAATGAAATGCCCCCTTATAATTAACAGAAAAAAGAGATTCTTTTTTCTTTTTGTAATAATTAATAACTTATGTCCTTATTCTAGCATAACTTAAAAGTTATGAAAACGCTAACATACCATTTTCCTAAAGTTTTTATATTTAGAATAGTGTAAATATATAAAACATTGATTCTATTAGGGGTTTCGTGTCATTTCATTATCTTTCACTCTATTTTTATTATACTGCTTCAAAATAAACAGCAATCATTTATTATTTGACAATAATGTAACAATGTAAGAAACCTAAGTGATAACGTATACATATACAGTTATTACTTTACTCAATACTTTAGAGATATATTCTTTTCACAAAAAAACAGCTGCTAGCATTTAGCCAGCAGCTGGGTAACTTATAAATAACTTAGAAAATAAATCATCTGTCGTTTCAGTAATTTTATCAAACAGATCACTTTCTTCCGCTTCTTGCTCTTTTAACATCTTAATTGTTTCACGTGCATCTTCAGGGTAATCGGTTATGATACCATCTACGTTCAACTTATAATATGCCTTTAAATTTTCCATATCATTTACTGTCCATACGTAAATTGGTTTGTTTAACTTCCTTGCTTCTTTTACTAATTTCTTATTTAACATATATTCTTCTGCTACGTAAAAGTCAGCCTTCACATTCTTTAAGTTAGCTCTACTTGCATACAATATATACCCTACTTTTATATCTGGATTTGCACGCTTAAACTCTTTAATAAGTGGATAGTGTAACGTTTGAATTACACATTGCTTCTCAAATTCATTATCTTTAATCGTTTTTAAGACTTTGTTTACAAAATCTTTTTCGCCCCCATGAAGCTTCACTTCTATATTAAGTTTGATTTTGCCATTTGCTAGCTTAATGATTTCATCAAGTGTACTTATTTGTCCTGAAAGTCCATCTTGACTAAGGGTAAGTTGCCTTAACTCCGCCATCGTTAAATCTGACACATGCACATTGGCATTTGCGAGACGTTTCAGCTTCAAATCATGTATAACCGCTAGTTCACCGTCTTTCGTTTGTAATACATCTATTTCAGCGTAGTCTGCTTTTGCATCAATAGCACCTTGCACAGCTTCTTTCGTATTTTCTACGCCTTTTGATATATACCCGCGGTGCGCCATAATAATCGGTTCTTTATACGAATTTGAAATAAACGTTACAATGAAGGCAACGACCATTCCGGCAGTAATAATTCCTACAATGTATACGCCAATGAATTTCCAACGATGTTTTTGGAAAAAACATTTATCTGCTTTCGTTTTCGAATAATCTAATCCTTCTTCTAATAAAACATCCTCAACCGGTACCTTTTGTAAGTATAATCGCGTAATCGCCATAATATAAAATGGCGTCACGATAAAGCTGAATAAATACAATGTGCTCGTTAAAAATACAGAAATCGTTGATTCAGCTAATAATGCAAATGTTCCTTTCGGGTTTGTAAATTCATAAACACCCCATAGGCACAATAAATATATTCCCAAAAACACGACATATACAATTCCAATTGAAATAAAAAACCCTACTAAAAAGAATAGTACTTTAAAAAAGCTTTCATTTACTAAAGTTGCACTTTTACGTGCTGCCACGCGAAATGGTTTTTGCTCTAAAACAACAATGGGTAGAACGAAAATCCATCGAAGATTCAAATACGCGACTACAGCAAAGAACGTGTAATAACCAACTTGTCCCATCGTTGTCTTAAACAGTTCTCCTGTAATAAAGTTAGGAATTTGAATTTGCGGGATTAATGCCGTTTCATATCCCATATTTAAAAGAGGCAACAATACGACAGCATATAAAATAAATCCTGGTAAGCAATATGTAAAAAGAGTAGGTAAATACGTTACCGTTTTATATAAAATCGGACGTAATTTCACCTTCTGTCTTTTATGAGCGAAATACGAAATAATAATAAGCACCGCAAATTCTGTAAAGATAAGAAACAGTGCTAACAATGATAAAATTACGATTGCTAAGATGCCATAAGGCGTCTTTAAAAACGCTAATAATTCATCATTTGTCGCATTTGCATAACCAGCAAAATACAATAACTTATTAAAAATGATTCCAAATAGTGGAACAAACACAATCGCTGCTAATAATTTATAAGCAAGTTGAAAAGTTAATACATTCCAAAAAGCAAATTTAACTGTTTGAAAGGAATGTCTCATTACTCCTGGTATAGATAGTTTTTTACGGTGTTGCATATATTCCTCCAAATTCTAAAACGGTATTTGAGATGGATTCCATATTTCAAGTTCTAATCCATCTTTTTAATAATAATATATTCCGCTTAACATGAACACTCTTATACATATAATGAAAAAAGTGATGGCTACTTCCCATCACTTTTTCATTTATTCTATTTTTTCTCTAGGCCTTGTCCAAATGCTTTCAAGAAGCTAAAACCGAATGTAATAGCTCTATTGATATCAGGATCTTTTAATACTTTAAAGAAATCCATTACTTTTGTTTTTTTACCACTATTTAATTCATCTGTTGCAAATTGCAATCCTGTAACTAAACTTGACGTAATTTGCTTCGTTATTTCTGGATCAACTGAAGATAACGCTTCTCCTGCCCCCATCATATTGTTGAGTGCATTTTTAACTGGTTCACGATTTAATTGCTCCACAGCGATTTTTGAAACATCTTCCTTCGCAGCAAGTAAACTAATTGCTGCATCTAATATACCAGCCTTCTGCAACTGTGCTAAAAGCTGCATCGTTTCTTCTACTGCTTCACGATTATTAGATAACTCATTTAGAAGTTCAGCTGCTACTTGCTGTTTCTGTTCTTCCTCTGTTACAACTTTCTTTTTAATTACAGTAATTTCTTTCGCCACTATCTCCGCCCCCTAGTCCACAAGTGATACGTATTGTTTTCTTTGCCATTTTTGCTGGATTTCAACACCATTTTGCGGATTACGCTTTTTATCTCTCGGGTTTGAAGATGGTAACGGACGATTCCCTTTTTCACGTAGTACACGCATCTTTACCATCGTTTGTTTGTACGCTGGTGTACACGTATAAAGATCTGTCGCCGTTCCAGTTAAAATATTGATTGCCTCTTCATTTACCGTTGCATGCATCGGTAAATATAGCTCTTTCCCCGTTACACGATCTGTAACAAGTGCCTGTACTTTAATTTTCCCAAATGGTGATGCTAATTCTACAAGACCACCATCTTTCACATTGCGCTCTAGGGCAAGTTCAGGCGAGATTTCAACGAACACTTCAGATACTTTAGATAAAATACCAGCCGATTTATTCGTCATATTCCCTTCATGGAAATGTTCTAACATACGACCATTATTTAAAAGTAAATCATACTCATCTGGCGCTACAACTGGTGGTACCCATTCATCTAATGATAGACGAGCTAGTTTATCCGGGAAGTTAAATCCATGCACATATAATAGCGGTGTATCGCTACCATCATGGCTACCCCAACATAAACTATTCCATCCTTCTAAACGATCGTATGTTGCCTGAGAATATAAAGGTGCAAGCGATGCAATTTCATCCATGATTTCACTTGGACTTTCATAATTCCAGTCCCCGCCAAGTGCACGAGCTACTTTTTGTAAAATCCACCAGTCTGGCTTTGAATCACCAAGCGGCTTCAATACTTCATATAATCTTTGAATACGGCGCTCTGTATTCGTAAATGTTCCCTCTTTTTCTAAGCTTGGTGCTGCCGGTAAAATAACATCAGCAAAACGAGCTGTTTTCGATAAGAACATATCTTGAACAACAAGGAAATCTAAATTCGCTAAAATATGTTGTACATGGTTGGCATTCGAATCTACTAAAGCCATTTCTTCACCCATAACATACATACCACGCAGTTTTCCTTCATCTGCCGCAAGTAACATTGCAATATTATTTAAACCTGGTGCTTTCGGAATTGTAGTACCGTATGCTTTTTCAAATTTCGCACGGAGCGCATCATCTGAAACCGCTTGGTAACCTGGAAGCCAGTTTGGTAATGTTGCCATATCACAAGCGCCTTGTACGTTATTATGTCCGCGTAATGGATATGCTCCTGCACCAGGACGACGATAGTTACCCGTAACAAGCAATAGATTTGAAATTGCTGCTGAAGTTGTACTTCCTCCAGTATTTTGAGTTACCCCCATTCCCCAAAGTACACAAGTACCATCTGCTTCATATACCATACGAGCCATTTCTTTCAGATTTTCTTTCGAAATCCCCGTAATTTCTTCTGTATAATCAAGCGTATACTTTTCTACCATTTTGCTATATTCATCAAAATTCTTCACATTTTCAGCTATGAACTTTTTATCGTGCCAATCTTGATCAATAATATATTTCGTAATACCAGCGAGCCATACGTAATCAGTTCCTTGGCGCGGATGAATGAATAAATCCGCACGCTCTGCCATTTCATGTTTACGAAGGTCTGCCACAATTAATTTTTGGTCATGTAATTTATGAGCACGTTTTACACGCGTTGCAAGTACAGGATGTCCTTCTGTTGGATTTGCTCCAACGATAATGACAAGGCCTGCTTCCGCAATATCTTTCACTGTTCCAGCGTCCCCGCCCATACCGACAGTTTTAAATAAACCGTCTGTTGCTGGAGATTGACAATAACGGGAACAATTGTCTACATTATTCGTTCCATATATTTGACGGGCTAGTTTTTGCATAAGATAATTTTCTTCATTCGTTACTTTCGAAGAAGAAATAAATCCAAATGCATCACTTCCATATTCTGATTTAATATGCTGCATATTGGATGCAACAACTTCCAGAGCCTCTTCCCATGAAGCTTCAACAAACGTATCTCCTTGGCGAATTAATGGCTTTGTAATACGATCTTCACTGTTTACAAAATCCCATCCAAATTTGCCTTTTACACATGTGGAAATACCGTTAACCGGCGCATCTGAAACAGGCTGCACTTTCAAAATGTGGCGGTCTTTCGTCCATACTTCAAATGAACAACCTACACCACAAAATGTACAAACTGTTTTTGTTTTATTCACTTTCGTCTTACGCATCGCAGCCTCTACTTCTGAAACTGCTAAAATACTACTATATCCCGGCTCTACATCCTTTACAAAATCAATCATCGGATCTAACACATCCGGTTTCAATCCTGTCATGAATCCAGCTTCACCCAGCATTGTTTTTTCCATTAACGCATTACATGGACATACTGTTACACACTGCCCACAACTTACACAAGATGAGTCATTTATACTTACACCATTGTCCCATATAACACGTGGACGGTCTAAGCTCCAATCAATCGATATAGTTTCATTCACTTGTAAGTTTTGACATACTTCTACACACTGCCCACAAGCAATACATTGATTTGGATCATATCGATAAAATGGATGTGACATATCCACTTCACACGCACTTACTTTTGGCTCATACGGATATTTCTGTTCCTCAATTCCCATCATATGTACTGTATTATGGACTTTACAGTTACCATTATTGTTATCACAAACGGTACAATACAATAGATGATTTTCTAATATTCGATCCATTGCCTCAGTCTGTGCCTCTTTTGCACGCTGGGACTGTCTTTCGATATGCATACCGTTCTCTAATTTCGTTGAACAAGCACGCAATAACTTTCCATTTACTTCTACAATACACGTATCACAAGTTTGAATTGGATCTACTTCTGGTACATGACAAATTTGAGGATGTTCCAAATTACTCTCGTTAAATAATTGTAGTATCGTCTTTTCACCTGATGCAGAAAATTCTTTACCATCGACGGTTACACGGACTGTCTGTTCTGCCATAGTTTCCCCTCTCCTTACAACCAACTGTACAACACAACTATGAATCCGTTTTCAAAATCGCATTACTGTACATATTTTTGAAACGCTCTACCCAAATACTTTCTTATGAAGTCGATTCTAGATGTTATAAGGTATAACTACGAAAGCTTGAAAATATCACTATTCTACAGTTCTATTATATCGTACATATACAATAATAACCAAAATAATCTGTGATCTTCTTTTTAATAGGTGTTTTTATTTTTTCCATTGTTTTATGATAAATGTGGGAGAGAAATACATATAAAAGGGGAATTAAATATGGGGCCTACGCAAGAGACTTATACAATTGTACGTTATCAATCTGGTACATTTTCAAAACAACTTGATGAGATTGTTACAGAATCTCCTATTACTATTAAATTGAATGGTGAAGAATATGTAACAGTCGTATGCACACCAAATTATATTGAAGATATGGTAATTGGTTTTTTAATTTCTGAGGGGATTATTTCTTCCTATAAAGATGTTGAAGAACTATGGGTTCAAAAAGATAACGGAATTGTCCATGTAAAATCATCAAAAGTGAATCCGCTCTATCAAACTTTATATAATAAACGATACATCACTTCTTGCTGCGGAAAAGGTAGACAAGGTTTTATTTTCGTAAACGACGCAGCAAAAGCAAAAGACTTACATGATATACATGTAAAAATTACTCCTGAAGAATGCTTTCATTTAATGAATACCTTGCAACAATCTTCTACTACATTTCGCCAAACTGGCGGTGTTCACAATACCGCGCTATGTGATCGAAACAATATCCTCCTATCAAGAATGGATATTGGAAGACATAATGCATTAGATAAAATATATGGTCATTGTTTGCGTAACAATATATCCATTAAAGGAAAAATCATCGCATTTAGCGGACGTATTTCATCCGAAATTTTACTCAAAGTTTCAAAAATCGGATGTGAAATTGTTCTATCTAAATCCGCTCCAACAAAACTGGCATTGCAACTTGCCCATGATTTAGGCATTACAGTCGTAGGGTTTATTAGAAATGAATCTTGTAATATTTACACACATCCAAAACGAATTGATGGCTATCAATCCAATGTTTAAAAAATAACTCCTCAATCGAGGAGTTATTTTAGTTATAAAAATGTAACATATTAAACACTTGAATAGTTAACAAAGTTAATATATAATTTCATTACATAATTAAAACAAAACATTGTAGCATATATCTTTTCATTCTTTTACAAATTAAAAGAGAATACTAACAAAACATATACTCAATCTTATAAAAGTAATGGATTTATTTGAAATCCACCAGGGAGGTTACAACTATGGAAATTCGCTTATTAACAACAGAGGACGCAGAAATATATTTAAAAGTTTGTATGGAAGGTTTAACGAAGAATCCGGAAGCTTTTAGCTCTTCTTATGAAGATGTTCTTAAACATGAAAATCCTGTGGCTGCTATGGCTAAACGATTAAGCAATCCGGATAAGTATACTCTAGGTGTCTTCAAAGATAATGATTTAATTGGTATCGCTACTTTAGAAACAAAACCATTTATTAAACAAGAACATAAAGCAAAAATTGGCTCCGTTTTTGTTTCTCCAAAAGCACGTGGTCTCGGAGCAGGACGAGCTCTAATTAAAGCAATTATTGAAAATGCCGATAAATTACATGTAGAACAACTTATGCTCGATGTTGTAGTTGGTAACGATGCAGCAAAAAAATTATATGAGTCATTAGGTTTCCAAACTTACGGCGTACAAGAGCGTTCATTAAAACATAACGGTCAATATTGGGACGAGGAACATATGGTTCTGTTCTTAAATGATTAATACTTCAATATAAAGTGAAACTTTACTCAGTGGGTGATTTTTCCATCCCCTACTGAGTATTAGCTGAACCAATCGGGCTTTTGCGGGGTAGTTTTCCAAAAACATCTTTCTTAATAAGAAAGATGTTTTTTTGCATTACAACAATGTAATCTTCATGTCACCTTTATCGATCGTACCAATCCTTACCATTTATTATACTAAAAATATAAAGTGAAACTTTACTCAGTGGGGAACTACATCCCACGCTGATCGCATGTACTTGATATGTAGAGGAGAATGTGACATGAAACAAAACAAACGAGCTATGCTTTTAATATTTACTACAGCAATTGTAACTTCTGGGTTAGCAATTTTACCTTGGTTTATCATATAGGAATACTCCCCTAACAATGAAAAAAGCTGATTGCTTCTTAAGAAGCAATCAGCTTTTTTTATATTATAAAATCCCCAAAATTTTATTTACGCAACTTATAATAATAACCATAGATACGGCAACGCACATGACAACCGTATTACGATCTTGCTTTTCTTTTTTTGAAATTTCTTCTTTTGAATTCATGTGTATGATCTCCTTTTAAAAAAAGTGTGAGATAGGAAATTTTTCTTATCCGATGCGAGGTGAATACGAAAACCCTCTCTATCTCACATACACAATAGAATGGAATTGTCATTTTATAAATAAAATGACATGACGTTATGTCGCAACATAGGGTATTTTGTGTCGCTACGTTTTTTATTATAAAAAATAGTTGTGCAAAACTAGTGCATTTTTTATGTCAATTACTCCGAGCGAAAAAATCATCCCTCCATTCAATCACATAAAAAGAGTTTTTTATTATTTTCATGTAAACTATACAAGTAGAATGAACAGTTTGGGGTGCACAAGATTATGATAAAAATTTTATTAGTAGACGATGAAGAACGTATGTTACGATTATTAGATCTATTCTTAAGCCCTCGCGGCTATTTTTGTATGAAAGCTACCTCTGGCCTTGAAGCACTAAAATTAATCGAACAAAAAGAATTCGATATTATTTTATTAGATGTTATGATGCCGAATATGGATGGATGGGATACTTGCTATCAAATTCGTCAAATTTCTAACGTTCCTATCATTATGTTAACAGCTCGCAACCAAAACTACGATATGGTGAAAGGCCTCACGATGGGTGCAGATGATTATATTACAAAACCATTTGATGAGCATGTATTAGTCGCACGAATCGAGGCTATATTACGCCGTACAAAAAAAGATGGCTTTGTTAGTTTCAATGGTATTGAGTGGGATAAAACGAAACATACCGTCACAGTGTACGATGAAAAAATCTCGCTAACTCCTATCGAATTTTCGTTACTCGGACTATTTTTGCAAAATACAAACCGTGCTTATAGCCGAGATGATTTAATCGAAAAAATTTGGGGCTATGAAACAGATATCGAATATAGAACAATTGATTCACACATTCGTAATATCCGTGATAAACTACGCAAAAAAGGATTTCCGATTGAAGATTACCTAGAAACGGTCTATAAAGTCGGATATAAATGGAAAAGTGAATAATTACTTCGGTCAGTGGGAAATCGTATACCACTGACTCTTTATTATGAATAAGGTATGGTGAGAAAATGAGTAAACTTTCCCTTAAAATTGGGACATACTTTTTAATATTAGCTTTATGTATTGAAACAATTGCTTTCGTATCTTTTTATAAAAGCCTTTCAACAATGCGTGTGAAAGAAGAAACCGATGCTCTATTAGAGAAAGGTAATCGGTATCGTGATAAGATTGTAAACCGTGCAAGATGGAATGATCATTCTAAACAACAGCAATACACAGAACGTCCTAAACACCCTCGGTATCAGGATTTCACTATCGAGCATGCAGCTGAAGATTTAATCGGTTCCGAATTAATTGCTAATACTGATATCACAATCATTATAACTGACAATAACGGCAAAATTATTTCTAACTCAGAACCCATAACGAAAGAAATGCAAAAACAACTTATTTGTAAAACAAAATCTATTCCAAAAAGCGGGTTAATTGTAGAAAGAAACTGGAAAAAATCAAAATTCATCTCAACAGTAAGTCCACTTGAAATTCAAGGATTTCAAGGTAATTTACATATGTTATTAAAAACATCTTTCTTAGAAAAGATGTTACTTAAACTCCTGCATCAATTTCTTATCATTAGTATTTTGACGATTATTTTAACAACTATTTCTGTCTTTGTTTTTTCTAAACTTATTACAGATCCTCTTATAAAAATGAAGAGAGCGACAGAAAAAATGTCAAAATTAAACAAGCCAATTCAATTAGGTATTAAACGAAATGATGAACTCGGAAGTTTAGCAAAAACAATTGAAGATTTATCGAGTGAGCTTACGTATATGAAAAAAGAGCGCAATGAATTTCTCGCTAGTGTCGCTCATGAACTATTAACTCCATTGACCTATATGAAAGGTTATGCAAAGGTAGCAAAGAGAGACTCTTTAACAAAAGCGGAGCGAGAAGAATACTTACAAATCATTGAGGATGAAACGGATAGTGTAACCGATCTCGTCCAAGATTTATTTATGCTTGTACAATTAGAACAACACCAATTTGTTATAAAAAAACAAAAAGTGCTTCTTCAGCCATTTTTAGAACGAATGGTTGAAAAGACAAAAACAACATTAACGAATAAGCAAATGCAACTTCATGTATATTGCAAAGATGATTTAGAAGTTTGTATAGACGAAAGACGTATGGAACAAGTTATGTTAAATTTATTACACAACGCTTATCAACATTCGCCAGAAAACACATCCATTACGATACGTGTACTCATGGAAACAGATTCTTTTACAATAAGTGTACAAGATGAAGGTGAAGGTATTCCTGAAGAAGATATCCCGCATATTTTTGACCGTTTTTATCGTGTTGATAAATCCAGAACACGAGCTACAGGCGGAAAAGGCATCGGGCTAGCTGTTGCAAAGGAAATTGTAGAATTGCATAACGGTTCTATTCTAGTAACAAGCCAATTAGGAGCGGGAACAAACTTTATAATCGAGCTACCTTTTGAATAATATGCGTGTGAAAACACCAGTAGTAGTAAACACTACTGGTGTTATTTTGTTCATAAAAACAGCTCATATAAGCTAAGCTTTTGAAATTATTCTTATTTCAATATAAAATAAAGGTACATTTGCAAAGATTTGGAGGGTGATATAATTGGATATCCATGTATTAACAAAAGACGAAGCAGAAATTTACTTAGAACTTCGCGTAGAAGGATTAAAGCAAAACCCTGAAGCATTCAGCTCTTCTTATGAAGATATTATTAATAAAGAGTGTGCGATTGAATATAAAGCACAAAAATTAGCACAAGATGAAAACTATACGCTAGGTGCATTTAAAGATGGAAAATTAATCGGGGTTGCAACACTGGAAACGAAACCATATGTAAAACAAGAACATAAAGCTAAAATCGGTTCTGTATATGTATCTCCAAAAGCACGCGGACTTGGAGCAGGAAAAGCACTTATTAAAGAATGTCTTGAACTTGCTAAATCTTTAGAAGTAGAACAAGTTATGCTTGATGTTGTCGTCGGCAACGATGGAGCGAAAAAACTTTATGAATCATTAGGTTTTAAAACATTCGGTGTACAAGAACGTTCATTAAAATATAACGGACAATATTGGGACGAAGAGCATATGGTCTTATTCTTAGATGAAAATAAATAATAAAAAACATCCTCATGTTTGGAGGATGTTTTTTTACTTTCTTGTAAACCATGCCGTGTGTAATAATTGAATCGCTTTCGCAATCTCTTCCTCTGATAATATCGCAAACCCAAGTAAAACTACACTCTCAGGCGCCGTACCGTCTTTATAGTACGTAGACACAGGATATATTTTGATACTATATTTCGCAGCTTCTTGAATTAATTCTTCTTCCCGCATTCCATTATGCACTTTTAATAAAATGTGTAATCCCGAATCTTCTCCTATCACTTCAACACGATTAGAGAAATACTTCTCTATTTCAAAAACAAGTCGATCTCTCTTCTTTCGGTAGACGACACGCATTTTATGAATATGTTTTTCCCAATAGCCTTCATTTAAAAATCTTCTAATCACTTCTTGGTCCATTCTTGAAACACTTTGTGTGTAAAATAAATATTGCTGTTGATACTTTTTAATTAATTTCTTCGGCAACACCATATAACTCATCCGTAGCGATGGCAATAATGCTTTAGATAGCGTCCCCATATAAATAACTTTCCCCTCTGTATCTAACCCTTGCAGCGCCGGTATAGGCTTTCCAGAATAGCGAAATTCACTATCATAATCATCTTCAATAATATACCTGCTCTCTTCTTTCTTTGCCCATTGTAAAAGCTGCATCCTTCTCGTAATAGGCATAATCATTCCATATGGAAACTGATGGGAAGGTGTAACAAATACAACATTCGCATTGCTATTTTCTAAATCTGCAATACAAATTCCATCTCTATCTAAAGATAACATTTGGACTCTTGCTTCTCCCTGTTCAAAAACAACCATCTTTCTATGATACCCTGGGTTTTCAACTGCATAATTGCTTCCCTTTAACAATTGAAACAATAGTTTCACTAATATTTGTGTTCCCGCTCCTAATACAATTTGACTAGCTGAACAACGCACACCTCTAGATTCATACAAATAATTCGTAATCTCTTCTCTTAAGCTTGCTTCCCCTTGAGGGTGTCCTAGAAAGAGAAGTTCGTTATTATGCGGCTGCCATACTTCATTTACAATTTTCCGATACATATTAAATGGAAAAGCATTTGTATCAATTCCTGTTTGTGTAAAGTCAAATTTATAACGCTTCTCCTGAAACGGGACTTCTTCTATCCTCTCTTCGCTATCCTCTACATGAACCATTTGCTCAATCTTGCATACAAAATAACCTTTTCTCGATATCGACTCAATATAACCTTCTGCAAGTAATTGTTCGTACGCTGCCTCTACTGTATTTTTACTTACCTGTAAATGTATCGCTAACTTTCGCTTAGCCGGTAATTTCGTAAAAGGGACAATTGATCCATCTTTAATCTCTTTTTTTATATACTCATACAATTGCACATATAATGCCTTTTTACTATTCATATTTAAATTAGGCGTTAATTCTAACATAGTATCTGACCCCTTAATAAAACTAAAATCTGATACTTTTTACAGTACCAGATTTTATATATAATTCCTTTTATCATGTCACACATAAAAAATCAAATACTGGAGAGGAGAAACATGATAATGAACAATGGTAGACGTATCGGACTTATTATGATTATTACAGGGGCTACATTATGGGGATTATCTGGTCCAATGATTCAGTGGCTATTTCAGCATACTAATGTATCCTCAATTGATTTTTTAACAATTCGATTGTTGCTTGCAGGAATATTTATTTTGTCTTTCTTACTTATAAAGAAACAAAACATATTTCAAATTTGGAAACATCCTAGATATTCTATACAACTTATTATTTTCTCTATTCTCGGCATGCTCGGTGCACAATACGCCTTTATCGAAACGGTTCATATTAGTAACGCGGTCACTGCAACGCTATTTCAATTTCTAGGTCCTGTTCTTATTACCGTGTATGTTGCATTTGAACAAAGAAAATCCCCTGCTTCCATGCAACTATTCGCAATTATAGCCGCGCTAATAGGAACATACTTTATTATTACAAATGGCTCAATTGAAAATATTGTTTTATCTAAAGAAGCTATTATTTTTGGACTATTAACAGCAATCGGATTTGCATTTTATACCCTTCATCCGGCTTCTCTCATTAAAGAATGCGGGACAACTGTAGTAATTGGTTGGGGGATGTTAATCGGAGGAATTGCACTACTTATTTATAATCGTTCATTCGGGTGGAATCAATTTTCACAAACCCTTACACTGAAAACTTTTTCTATGCTTATTCTTATCATTGTTAGTGGTACCCTTTCTTTCCTTCTGTATATCGGTAGTCTTAAATATTTAGCAGCAACAGAAACAAGCATTTTATCTAGCATTGAACCCCTTGTAGCTGCCATCGTTTCAATCACTTGGCTAAATGAAGCTTTTGGAGCATACCAATTATTAGGCGGCGTATGTATCGTTCTGTCCGTTATTTTTTTGACGATGCCTCAAAAAGAAACCGAACCAACCTATACAACGGAACAAATATAAAATGAAACTTTAATTAGTGGGGCTATCTCCCACTGATTATTAACCTACACCAATCGGGCTTTACGGGATAAAAAATGTCAAAAGAGGTCGTACAAAACTTACGACCTCTTTTTATACTTTAAAGGAATTGTCCCGCCTTCTAGCAAATACAATTACACTAACAATAAAAACTAGGAGTGTGGCACCATGAAAAAAATCGGAACTATGCTACTTCTCTCCTTCCTCATCACTGGATGCACACAAGCACAACCTGATTCAAAAGCATCTAAAACTGCAGCTGTCGCAACGTCCAATCAAGTGAACGCACCTTCCTTCTTTCATCTTAGTGTTTTAAAAGATGTAAATTGGGAAGAAGCACCCTCATTCATAGACGGAAAAATACCTTTAAAAGGCATCGAAGGAAAAATCGCAATGGCTGATAGTCCTATTATCGCAAATGAACAAAATGAAATAATGTGGTACTTTCTAGATTCTGAAATACCAACTGGAAAATTGTCTATTATTGCGCTAAAACAAGGATCTGTAACGCCAACACCAGTACTCTTTCAAAAAGAAATTTCCAAACAAACTTGGACTACTTCAAATGCAATCAATTCTACTACAAGCGAACTCCCTCTCGCTATGTCACTACCTTCATCTGGATTATGGTTATTAAATATATATGTGCATGAAAAATATTATGATCAGTTTGTAATCACCGCTAAGTAAAGTGACAAAAATAAACCACTTTCTTACAACAATGTAATTTCTACGTCATGTACTTCGATAGTTGAATTATCTCTCTTCTCTTATACTTAAAGTAAGAAATGAACGAGGAGAGATGAGAGATGAAAAAAATGATAGAAGTAATCGTAGCAGTAACTGAGGTTTTAGTGAATGGTAAACAAGTTGCAATGGAATTAAATAAATAGTGAAGAAACATAAATAATTCTACACTTCTTCATTATTTTGATTTCTTATCTCAAAAAAGCAGTGCCTTTTAGGCACTGCTTTTAGCTATTAATAACGTGGTATTTTCGTAATTTGTGCCACGCCTGAATCAATAGCTGCTTTCGCTACTGCTTCCGCAACACTTGGAACAACTCTTTTATCTAATGGATTCGGGATTACATAATTCGCATTACGTTCTTCATCAGTAATGATGTTAGCGATCCCATATGCTGCCGCTAATTTCATCTCTTCTGTAATATCAGTTGCGCGCACATCTAACGCACCGCGGAATATTCCGGGAAACGCCAATACATTATTTACTTGATTCGCATAATCCGAGCGCCCAGTTCCTACTACAGCTGCCCCAGCCTCTAATGCATCCTCAGGGAAGATTTCTGGAATTGGATTCGCCATTGCAAACACAATTGCTTTCTCATTCATCGTCTGTACAAGTTCTTTCGTTAATACGTTAGGAGCAGATACGCCAATAAAAATATCAGCTTGGTTAATCGCTTCTTTTAACGTTCCACGCACATGTTCACGATTTGTCTTTTTTGAAACTTCAATTTGCGCTTCGTTCATCCATGTTTCACCTTCACAAACAATACCTTCTAGGCTAACTAGCGTAATGTGCTTTGCACCAGCCTTTAATAATAATTTTCCAATTGCAATTCCTGCCGAACCCGCACCGTTAATAACGATTTTCACATTATCCATTTGTTTGCTAACAACTTTTAATGCATTAATAACAGCTGCTAAAACGACAATAGCTGTTCCATGTTGATCATCATGGAATACAGGAATATTCGTTTCTTCTTTTAATCGTTTTTCAATTTCAAAACAACGCGGTGCTGCAATATCTTCTAAATTAATCCCTGCAAATGTAGGCTCTAAATTTTTCACAAGGGTAACGATTTCATCTACATCCGTTGTGCCTAAACATAATGGGAAAGCATCTACATTCGCAAACTTCTTAAACAAAATACTTTTTCCTTCCATAACAGGCATAGCCGCTTTCGGTCCAATGTTTCCTAAACCGAGTACCGCTGTTCCATCTGAGACAACTGCCACCATATTACCACGTGCTGTATAGTCATACACCGTTTCTTCATCTGCCGCAATTGCTTTACAAGACTCCGCTACACCTGGTGTATACGTCAGGCTTAAATCATCCGCTGAATTTACTTCTACTTTACTTGTAATTTCAATTTTCCCTACTAATTCTTTATGCAATAACAATGATCTTTCATTAATTTGATTTGCTAACATACTTATAATCTCCCCTTAATTTGACAAGCTAGCTATATGAATATAGCTAGCTTGTTTGATCATGAAAACATCTTTAATAATATTGTCGCTGTTACAACCATTGCCGCTCCGCCTAAACGAGTCGAAATTTGCGCGAACGGCATTAATTCCATACGATTTGAAGCTGATAAAATAGCAACATCTCCAGTTCCACCTAAACCGCTATGACATCCAGTTACAATCGCTGATTCAACTGGATACATTTTCATCACTTTCCCTACAAGAAAACCTGATGCTACCATTGTAAGAACAACCGATGCGCACACAACAACATATCCTACTGAAAGAACTGCTGCTACGTCTTTTAACGGAATATATAGCAATCCTAATCCAACCATTAAAGGCCAAGTTAAGTTCTTCGAAATAAATTTATATAAATGGAATGCTCCTTGCTCCATTTTTGCTGGCATTAATTTAAAGTATTTCACAAGCGCTGCTGAGAAAATCATAATGATTGCCCCAGGAATACCAATGAACTTAGAAGCAAATCCTCCGAAGATGAAGAACGTACACGCAATTAATAAACCTGCTCCCATTAATGAGAAGTCAATTGGCTTCTCTGTATTTTGTTCTTTTAATAATTCTGCTTGATTGTCTGTTTTCACTAATACACCGTTACCACTAAGCTCCGGTTTCTTCTCACCTAAACGCTTCATATACCCTGCACTTACAATTGCGAACATATTTCCAATAATAGCTGCTGGAATAAGCTGTGATACAAACGTTGCTGATGATTCATTTAAAATATCACTATAAGCTAGCGACAATGGTAAAATCCCTTCCCCGATACCACCACTCACAATTGGTACGATGATAAAGAAGAATGTGTGCTTCATTTCAAATCCAAATAATGAACCGACCAATAATCCTACTGCTACAGAAGCTAACGTCCCTACTACTAAAGGAATAAACATACGAACGAAACCTTGTACTAACACTTTACGGTTCATTCCTAAAATACTTCCGACTACTAAACAAGAAATATATAAATATAAAAAGTTCGATTTTTTCATTAACATAGTCGCAGCTTCCATTGAAGCTGGATTCATCCAGTTAAAAAATACAAGTAATGATGGAATAAATAACGAAAGTATTGCTGGACCACCGATATTTTTTAAAATTGGAATTCTCATCCCAATATCGCCTAAGAAAATCCCCATGATCATAATAACTGCAAATCCACCAATCATATCTGCTGGCAATTTATTATATACAGATGCCCCATAAATAATAGCAGCCAATACTACATATAACGGTAAAGGTATAACACCGATTTTTACATTCATAATTTTAGAAGCGAAAGATTCTCTTTGTACTTCATTTCCTTCAGAAAATGATACCGCTTCCACATTCTTTTGAATTCCCATATGGCACCCCCTCGTTTTCTTAATAACAATATTAAAACGCTTTCAATAGTAAAAATAGTTTTTGTAAGTTTTGTAATTGATTTTGTAATTAAAAAAAGTATAAGCGACTTATGTTAAGTCGCTTATACGTAAAACTCTATTTTCTTTTGATCAACACATCTTAATTTACTTACAGGTCTTCCCACATGTTGGTACATCATTTCGTTTTCTAACACCCCAATGTCAGTCAGAAACATTACATATTTTCGAATAGAAACTCTTGAAATTCCAACTAATTGTGCCATTTCATCTGTTGTAAATACTCTTCCATTCAGAGACTCGATCTTCTGCCAAATTAATTGCAACGTTTGCTTCGTTAACCCTTTTGGAAGCTCTTTCGTCACAGTAGGCTCTCTTTTTTCTTTTTGTAAAATTAATGAATCTAATTCCGATTGACTAATTTTTTGTTGTTCTTTCATGAAAGTAAGTTTTTCTCGATATATAGTTAATGCCTCTTTAAATCGTTCAAATGTAAATGGTTTAATTAAATAATCTACTACGCCATATTGTAATGCTTTTTTTATACTTCCCATATCATGTACAGCTGAAATCATTATAATATCGCTTTCTTTTTCTTGGTTCCGGATATACATTAAAAGCTCAAAACCAGTCTCTTCAGGCATAAAAATATCAAGTAATACTAAATCTACTCGTGATTTCTCTAATATTTCTATCGCTGACTTTACTGAGTTAACTGCTTGAACAAGTTCAAATCCTCCTACTTGCTCTAAATAATGCGTATTTAACATTGCTACCATCGGGTCATCTTCTACAATTAAAACTTTAATCATATTTGCCTCTCATCCCTACCTTTAGGTATTTCAATCGTTATCGTTGTTCCCTTTCCTACTAATGAATGCATATGAATTTCCCCATTTATTCGCTGTATACTTTCTTTTACAAGATACAAACCATAACCGCGGTTATCTCCCTTTGTGGAATAACCTTTCGTAAATAATTCCTCTATTTCTTTTTCTTTTATACCTTTTCCCGTATCTTGCACTGTAATAGTTAGTATATCCCCATGTTGTATCTTAACTTCAACTCGCTTCTTTTCACAATTCGTAACTGCCTCTAATGCATTATCAATTAAATTTCCGACAATCGTAATAAGTTCATGAGTAATACTTTCAACATCTATTTCCGGCATGTAAGAATCTTCACTTATAATTAATTTTATATTTTTCTCTCTAGCATAGCTGAGCTTACCTAGTAAAAAACCAGCAAATACTGGACTTTTTATTCTTTTCATAACTCCACCAATTTCATATTGATGCTCTGATACCATGCCGCTTATATACTTCTGTAATTCTTCATACTGTTTCATATGTGTAAGCCCTAATACGACATGCATCTTATTCATAAACTCATGAGATTGTGCCCGTAATGCTTCTGCATATAGTCTAATACCAGTTAGTTCCTCTGCTAGTTTTCTAATCTCTGTTTTATCACGAAATGTTGCAATTGCACCAACTATTTCTCCTTTTACATATAAAGGAACTCGATTCGTCACAATCGTAATTCCATAAATATTTTGTTCTTCGTTTAATTGTACTTCTCCCGTTTGCAATACTTCTTTTATACGTGAATTTGGCATATACAACTCAACATCTTTACCGATAAAATCTTCTTCAAGTCCGCTTTTTTTAAATAGACGTTTCGCTTCATTATTAATTAACGTTACTCTAGCCTCTTTATCTACAGCAATAATACCTTCCTTTACAGATTGTAGCATCGTATTTCTTTCTTCAAGAATTTTTGCTATCCTGTGCGGCTCAAGACCGAATAAACTTTTCTTTATATGTCTAGCTAGCAATATTGCTCCTATAATTCCGACTAATACACCCACTCCGACACCAATATAAATAATATGTCTACTTTCCTTAACTCTCTCTTTTACATTATCTGCTGAAATACCAACAGCCACTGCTCCAAGTTGTTCACCTGTTTCAGAAAATATTGGTACAAACACTCGCATGGAAATACCTAAAGTTCCTTCTGCTAACGATACATGTTCTTTTCCTTTCAATGCAGGCCCTTCATCTCCCCCAATAAAATGATGCCCTATTTTTTGAGGATTTGGATGTGACTTTCTTATTCCATTCATGTCCATAACTACAATAAATTGAACACCTGTGTTTTGTAATATTCTATTTGTATACGTTTGGATTGCAGAGGTATCTGCTTTCCCAACCAAACCATCGATTACAATCGAATCATTCGCCACAATGTGTGCAATTGTTTTTGCTTTCTCTGCTTGGCTATCCTCCGTCGTCCGTTCTACATTATGACTAATTAATATATCTGTCACAAGTAAAGAAAAAATTACAACTGTACAAACTAACAATGTAATCGTTTTCCATAAATTCCATAGTCTTTTTCTTTTTTTCATCCTGTTAATGACTCCCCTAATTGCTGAATAGAAAAATAAGTAAGGTGATATTATTTTCACCTTACTTATCTGCTGTTATTATACTTTAAATTTACTAGTCATCGCTTGTAGTTCTTCTGCCATCTCAGCTAAGTTTTGCGAAGCTGAACTAATTTCCTCCATGGAATTAACCTGTTCTTCTGTTGAAGCTGCAACACTTTGCATACTAGCTGTATTTTCTTCTGCAGCAGCTGCAATTTCATCAATAGCATTTGTCACTTCATTTGCATCTCCAGCAATTCTCTTCGTTGTTTCTACCATTTGATTAACTTGAGAAACAATATGTGTAGTAGAACTTAAAATTTCCGTAAAACTTACTTTCGTTTTTGTTACAACATCAAGGCCTTGTTGAACTTCTCCATTCACATTATCCATCGCCTTAACAGTATGTTCAATATCCGCCTTAATTTCTGCAATTAAATTTGCAATCTCTCCAGATGACTCTCCTGATTGCTCTGCTAATTTTCTAACCTCATCTGCTACAATAGCAAATCCTCGTCCCTGTTCACCTGCTCTTGCTGCTTCAATAGCCGCATTTAAAGCTAATAAGTTTGTTTGAGTTGCAATGTTTTGAATTGCTTCAGAAATAGCTCCTACTTGCTTTGATTTCTCATCAAGAAGTTTAATAATAGCATCTGACTCGGATACCGACCTAGAAATAGACTGCATTTGTTTTGCGGTTTGTTCAACTAAATCTTCTCCCTCTTCAGCTCTTTCACGGGCATGTAATGAGGAAATAGAAATTGACTCTGCGCTTCCAGTTACATCTTGAATTGCTGTATTTACTTGTTGTAATGTAGCCGCACCTTCTTCAACACCTTGACTTTGTGACTCAGCCCCACCTGATACTTGTTCCATCGCAATTGTAATTTGATCTGTCGCATCATTTGCTTGCTGTACGCTCGCTGTTAACTCTTCAGCCGATGCTGCAACATGTTCTGCTGAAAAGCTAATTTGGGTAATAACATCCTGTAAAGACATAGACATTTCATTAAATGAATTCCCTAATTTCCCTATGTCATCCTTGGAATGGATTGTAATTTTCTCTGTTAAATCTCCCTTACTAATTTTATATGCCGATTCAGCTATTTTTCGTAATGGCCCTGTAATAGACTTTGTAATGAAATAAATTAATATACTACCAAATGCAATAGCAATAGCAATGACAATCAAAGTCTTATAAAACACTGGACTGGCAGCTTGGTTAATTTCTTCATCGAACATAACACCAACTACTTTCCAGCCTGTTTTCTCATTTGTTGCAAAGATTAAATTCTTTTTATCATCTTGTTCTGTATAAGACACATTTCCTTGTTTTTCTTCATAAATTGGTTTAATCCAAGGATCAGTAACTTTTGCACCTGGTTTTCTAGATGGATGACTAACAATTTGCTTATTTTGATCTAAAATAACTGCATAACCTTTTTCACCAATATTAATCATTTTGGAAATTTTTAAGATGTTATCTAAATTTAAGTTAATTCCTATAACACCTTTACCATCTTTTACTTCTTTAGCAATTGTCACTACCATATTTTTGGTAGATGCTGATTGATATGGTGAAGTAACAATTACTTTCCCTTTATTTTCATGTGCTTCTTTATACCAAGATCTATCTCTTGGATTGTATCCATCAGCCATTTGGATAAATGGTTCTCTTATAAACTTTCCCGTCTCTGTTCCAATATAAATACCTTCTACTTCTGGATGAAGTTTTATATATTGCGCTAGCTTCGTTCTTACTATTTCTTCCTGTCCATTTAGATATGTATCTTCTGTTAAGATGTCTGCAAAGTACGTCGCATCAACAAATTTCTCTTCTATATTTTGAGAAATAACAGTATTTAAAATCGAAATATTCTCCTTTGCTTTAGCTGTCATTTGATGTTCAAAATTTGTTTTGGCAGTTTGATATGAAACACCACCAATAATAATTCCTGGTATAGTTAAAATAATAAAGAATGAAATGATTAATTTTTTATTGATACTCATACATTTAACCCAGTTAAATATTTTTTGCATAAT
>NZ_JBNLYC010000053.1:0-29474 GCF_050172015.1 Bacillus sp. GMa5/1
CAGAAGAAGTGGAAGTAATTGCGGAAGTAGAAGAGTCAGAAGAAGCTGAAGTAATTGCGGAAGTAGAAGAGTCAGAAGAAGTGGAAGTAATTGCGGAAGCAGAAGAGTCAGAAGAAGCTGAAGTAATTGCAGAAATAAACGCGCCTGTAGTAGAGACATTTGTAGCACTTGAGGAAATTCAGCAAGAAGATGAAGCAATTGAACAAAAGAGTGAATTCATATATGTTGCTGAGGCTGATGAACAAACGAAGAAAGATGTTCAAAGCTTTGCGGATGTTTTAATTGCAGAAGAACAACCAGTTGTAGAAGAAGCGCCAGTCGCAGAAGAGCAACAAGTTGTAGAAGAAGCACCGGTCGTAGAAGAGCAATCAGTTGTAGAAGAAGCGCCAGTCGTAGAAGAACAACCAGTTGCCGAGGAAACACTAGTCGCAGAAGAGCAACGAGTTGTAGAAGAAGCACCGGTCGTAGAAGAGCAACGAGTTGTAGAAGAAGTGCCAGTTGCAGAAGAGCAACCAGTTGTACAAAAAGAAGAACCAAAACGTGAAAAAAAGCGTCATGTACCATTTAATGTTGTTATGTTGAAACAAGATAGAACACGATTAATGGAAAGACATGCAGCTAGAGCAAATGCAATGCAGCCTTCTGCTAATGTACGAGTAGAGAATAAGCCAGTGCAACAAGAGGTAGCAGAACCACAAGTGGAAGAACGCCCAGTGCAGCAAGTAGTAGCAAAACCACAAGTGGAAGAGCACCCAGTGCAGCAAGTAGTAGCAAAACCACAAGTGGAAGAGCAACCAATGCAGCAAGTAGTAGCAGAGCCACAAGTGGAAGAACGCCCAGTGCAGCAAGAGGTAGCAGAACCACAAGTGGAAGAGCAACCAATGCAGCAGGTGGTAGCAGAACCACAAGTGGAAGAACGCCCAGTGCAGCAAGTAGTAGCAGAACCACAAGTGGAAGAGCACCCAGTGCAGCAAGTAGTAGCAGAGCCACAAGTGGAAGAACAACCAATACAGCAAGTAGTGGTAGAGCAAGTACAAAAGCCAATTTCAAGTACGGAAGTACAAGAGAAAGCATATGTTGTAAATCAAAGAGAGAACGATATGCGAAATGTATTGCACACACCACCGACATACACTGTTCCGCCATTAGCGCTGTTGTCGATTCCACAGCAATCAGCGTTAGATAATACAGAATGGTTAGAGGAGCAGAAAGAATTATTAGATACAACGTTTAATAATTTTCACGTTGGAGCACATGTTATTAATGTATCGCAAGGGCCAGCAGTAACTCGTTTTGAGGTGCAGCCAGACCCAGGTGTGAAAGTAAATAAAATTACAAATTTAAGTGATGATATTAAGTTAAGCTTAGCTGCGAAAGATATTCGTATTGAAGCACCGATTCCAGGGAAGAGTGCGATTGGAATTGAAGTTCCAAATAAAGAAAGTAAGCCAGTATTTCTTCGCGAAATTTTAAGAAGTCCTGTATTCACAAAGAGTGAATCACCGCTTACTGTTGCGCTTGGACTTGATATTTCAGGGGATCCAATTGTAACGGATATTCGAAAAATGCCGCACGGACTTATTGCGGGTGCAACGGGTTCAGGTAAAAGTGTGTGTATTAACGCGATTTTAACGAGTATTTTATATAAAGCGAAACCACATGAAGTGAAGTTAATGTTAATTGATCCGAAGATGGTTGAGCTTGCACCATACAATGCTGTTCCACATCTTGTAGCACCTGTTATTACGGATGTAAAAGCAGCAACAGCTGCATTAAAATGGGCAGTTGAGGAAATGGAACGTCGTTATGAATTGTTTGCGCACGCAGGTGCTCGTGATTTAACTCGTTATAATACGATTGTAAGTGAGCGAGAAATTCCGGGAGAAACATTACCTTATATCGTTATTGTCATTGACGAGTTAGCCGACTTAATGATGGTAGCACCTGGTGATGTTGAAGAAGCGATTTGTCGTATTGCGCAAAAAGCACGTGCTTGTGGTATTCATTTATTAGTAGCGACGCAGCGTCCATCTGTAGATGTTATTACAGGTTTAATTAAGTCAAACATTCCAACGCGTATTGCGTTTACTGTATCATCTCAAGTTGATTCGCGTACGATTATCGATATTGGTGGCGCGGAGAAATTACTTGGCCGTGGTGATATGTTATTCTTAGGGAACGGTACATCTAAGCCTGTTCGTGTACAAGGTGTATATGTATCAGATGATGAGATTGAAAAGACAGTTGATCATGTGAAAAAGCAAATGAAGCCGAATTACTTATTTAAGCAAGAGGATTTATTAGCGAAAACAGAACAAGCTGAGTCGGAAGACGAATTGTTCTTCGAAGCATGTCAATTTGTTGTAGAACAAGGGGGAGCGTCCACATCTTCTGTACAGCGAAAATTCCGCATCGGTTATAATCGCGCAGCACGTCTCATTGAAGAGATGCAATCGCAAGGAATTATTTCTGAAGCAAGAGGAACGAAGCCAAGAGATGTCCTTATTTCTGAGGATGAATTCGCTGCTATGCAGGAAACAAATGTATAGTAAACGGTTATGCTGTATACTAAGAGAAAATGTTGGATAGTAAAGTAGGGAGTAAAGCGACATGAAAGAAATTGAATTAAAATTAAAAGGTGAAATAAATAGACTAACAAATAAAACATTTAAATTTGACGAACGTGTTGGAGAAGGGTGGTTCTCTGCCGTTTACTTTTTAAAGACTAGAGAAATCATCGAAGAATTTCGCCCGAAAAGTGTTGTAACGATGCAATTTTTCCAAAAGGAAAATGCAGTTCTTTGCGGAACGGATGAAGTAATTGCGTTGCTACAAACATTCGCTAAAAATCCTGAGGAACTTGAGATTAACTCTTTAAAAGATGGCGATAAAATTAGTCCATTTGAAACAGTGTTAACAATTCATGGTCCTTATGAAAATTTCGGATTTTTAGAAGGTGTCATTGATGGGATTTTAGCTCGTCGTACATCGGTTGCGACAAACGTATATAACGTTGTCCAAGCTGCGCGTAGCGTAGATAAAGAAAAACCAGTTATTTTCATGGGAGATCGTGACGATCATTATACACAACAAGCTGGTGACGGTTATGCAGCATACATCGGAGGTATGAGCGCACAAGCGACGCATGCGATGAATGAATGGTGGGGCAAAAGTGGTATGGGGACGATGCCTCACGCATTAATTCAAATGTTTAATGGTGATGTTGTAGAAGCGGCAAAAGCATATCATAAGAAATTCCCAGAAGATGAATTAGTTGTATTAATTGATTACAACAATGATGTCATTACAGATGCACTTCGCGTAGCGCGTGAATTTGGATCAACATTAAAAGGTGTACGTGTAGATACGTCCCGCACGATGATTGATCAATACTTCATTCGCCACCCAGAAGTACTTGGAACATTCGATCCACGTGGTGTAAACCCATCGCTTGTATTCGCACTTCGTAAAGCACTTGATGAAGAAGGATTCCAGCATGTAGACATCGTTGTAACTGGTGGATTTGATGAGAAGCGTATTCGTGAATTTGAAGCTCAAAACGTACCTGTTGACATATACGGGGTAGGAAGTAGCTTATTAAAAATGAATATTGGCTTTACTGGTGATAATGTAGAATTAAATGGGAAACCAGAAGCAAAAGCTGGTCGTAAATATCGTCCAAACCCACGTTTAGAGCGTGTTCAATTAGAAAAAAGAGAAGAGATGTAAAAGAGAGAAAAACTGATAGGTGATTGACCCTATCAGTTTTTCTGTTATCATAGTATAGCGGCTTCTTTTTTGCTATAATGGACTTGTTATGGATATATAAAGAAGTACGTACGAGTTTATCCTGATAAGTGAAGGGAAGAATAACTTCACTACATCAAAAATGTATGATGATTACCAAAATAAGAAAAGATTCATATACTGTCTTATAGATAGGCCGTTGTATTAGTTCGAAATGTTGGAGGTTCTTTAAGATGACAGTTTACCATTTTGTAGGAATTAAAGGAACAGGAATGAGTTCATTAGCGCAAATTCTTCATGATATGAAGCATACTGTTCAAGGGTCTGATTATGAAAAGCGTTTCTTTACACAAACAGCGTTGGAAAAGCGTAGTATCTCGATCCTTCCTTTTGATAAGAATAATGTAGAAGAAGGACAAGTGATTATTGCAGGAAATGCATTTCCTGATACGCATGAAGAAATCGTAGCAGCAAAAGAATTAAACATCCCAGTCCATCGTTACCATCATTTCTTAGGTGACCTGATGAGCCAATACACAAGTGTTGCTGTAACTGGTGCACACGGAAAAACATCAACAACAGGTTTGTTAGCCCATGTAATGCAAGGTGCACACCCAACATCTTACCTTATTGGAGATGGAACAGGGCATGGGGTAGAAAATAGTAAGTATTTTGTATTTGAAGCTTGTGAGTATCGTCGTCATTTCTTGTCTTATAATCCAGACTATGCAATTATGACGAATATTGATTTTGATCATCCAGATTATTTTGCAGACATCAATGATGTATTCAGTGCATTCCAAGAGATGGCATTGCAAGTGAAAAAAGGCATTATTGCATGTGGAGATGATGAAGAACTTCAAAAAATTCAAGCGAAAGTACCTGTTATTTTCTATGGATTTGGAGAAGATAATGATTTCCAAGCACGCAACATCCAAAAGAGAACAGATGGCACGATATTCGATGTATTCGTTCGTAACACGTACTATGATACGTTCAAAATTACAGGATACGGCAATCACAGCGTATTAAATGCGTTAGCAGTAATCGCGCTTTGCCATTATGAAAATGTTGATGTAGAAGCAGTAAAACATCAATTAACAACTTTTGAAGGCGTAAAACGTCGCTTTAATGAAAAGCCGATGGGAGAGCAAGTAATCATCGATGACTACGCACACCATCCGACAGAGATTAATGCAACGATTGAAGCTGCTCGTCAAAAACATCCAGAGCGTGAAATTGTCGCTGTATTCCAGCCACACACATTCTCACGTACAGAAAAGTTCTTAGATGAGTTCGCAGAAAGCCTAAGCAAAGCTGATCAAGTATACTTATGTGATATTTTCGGATCAGCACGCGAAAACAAAGGTGAATTAACAATCGAAGATCTGCAAAAGCGTATTGACGGTGCAGAACTAATTACAGATACAACAACGGATGTATTAAAGAAACATAAAAACGGCGTTCTAATTTTCATGGGCGCAGGAGACATCCAAAAATTCGAAGCAGCTTACGTAAAAGAAGTTCAAGTTGCAGAGAAGTAATAGGAAAGACGCATAGCTTGGCTATGCGTCTTTTTTGTGTGCTATGTTGGCATATATGATTCTTGAGGTTAGTCGATAAGTCGATATATTAGCGTGTATTTCTTTAGTTATAAATGTTAGAATAATAAGAAAAATAAAAAGGGGACCAAAAAACATGTTCACACTTCGAGTAGACGATGAAATCGAATTACAGTTATTAGAGAAGCATCATAAGGAGGAACTATATCAATTAATAGATCAAAACCGTAATCATTTACGAAAATGGCTCCCTTGGGTAGATGGGACGAAATCTGCTAATGCTTATGATGAGATTTTTCCGATGTGGTTAAAGAAGTTTGCAGAGGGAGACGGTTTTGAAAGTGGTATCCGTTACAAAGGAAAGCTCGTTGGGATGGTAGGCATTCATCCAGTGAGCTGGGGGAAGAAAGCGACGAGTCTTGGGTATTATCTTGCAGAAGATGCTGGCGGGAAAGGTATTATGACGCGTAGCGTAAAGGCTGTACTTCACTATGCATTTGAAAATTTAAAGTTGAATAAAATTGAAATTCGGTGCGGTGTTGGAAATGCGAAGAGCCGCGCAATTCCAGAACGTTTAGGATTTAAGTTAGATGGTATTTTACGAGATGAAGAATGGCTATATGATCATTTTCATGATATCGCTGTATATAGTTTACTAGCTTCAGAATGGAAAGAGATTCGATGAACGAGAAGATTCGTATTGTTCCATATGAAAGTACGTTTCAAGAGGAAGTAGTAGATCTTATCGTTCATATTCAGCAAAAAGAATATAATGTTCCCATTACGAAAGAAGAGCAACCTGATTTACTTGAAATAGAAACATTCTATCAAAAGGATCACGGAAACTTTTGGGTAGCAATTTATGATGGGAAAGTAGTTGGAACAGTAGCTTTATTAGATATTGAGAATCTTCAAGTAGCGCTAAGAAAAATGTTCGTGAAGAAAGAGTTTCGCGGAAAAGAATGGAGCGCGTCACATATGTTGCTTCAAACAGCAATTTCATGGGCTGAGGATAAAAAATTGAAAGATATTTACTTAGGAACAACAGTAAAATTTTTAGCGGCACATCGTTTTTATGAAAAGAATGGTTTTGAAAGTGTGAGTATAGACGAGTTGCCGAAAAACTTTCCGGTGCTACAGGTAGATAAGAAATTTTATAGGTACATTGTGTAAAAGGTCATTTAGAAATGGCCTTTTTCTATGAAGCAAAATGGAAATAGTGGTATAATTTAGGTTAGGGGGTGTAGGTATGAACTTTCCAATTCAAAGAAGTAAGTCAGTAGTCATTTTCGTTTGTCTTACGTTAGCTTTTATGTTTATATATCCAATTGTCATGCTTTTCACTAATAAAGCGCATTGGATGTCAGCGTTGATTGGGATGGGTTTATGCTTCATTGTAAATGTACCACTCGTTTGGGAAGTATTTATTAAAAAACATAAAGTAGAAAATGGCGTATTAAAGTACGGTATTTTAAATGATGATATTGTATTAAAAGATGTGAGAATTATACGTCAGGTCGGAAAGTCTCTTGAAATTACGACGAATGCATATAAAGTACATATCGTTGCGATGCCGCAAAATATGGATGAATTCTTGGGGCTTATAGAGAAAGAAAATCCACATGTGAAAATAGAAATGGTAGGGAAGAAATAAAAACGCTCGGCGAAAATTCCGAGCGTTTTTATTATTATTTTAAGTTCTCTGGGTTTAAAGCTTCTAGTTCAGGTACAACGAAGCGTCCGTCTTTACGGATTAGTACGTCGTCGAAGTAAATTTCGCCGCCGCCGTATTCAGGGCGTTGGATGCATACTAAATCCCAGTGGATGTTCGAGTTGTTGCCGTTCCATGCATCGTCGTAAGCTTGTCCAGGAGTGAAGTGGAAGCTGCCATCGATTTTTTCATCGAATAGGATGTCTCCCATTGGATGTAAGATGTATGGGTTTACGCCAATTGCGAACTCACCAACGTAGCGTGCGCCTTCGTCTGTATCGAAGATTTTGTTAATGCGCTCTGTATCGTTTGCAGTTGCTTCAACGATTTGACCGTTCTCAAACTTAAGTTGTACATTTTCAAATGTATAACCGTTGTAAGGAGATGGTGTGTTGTAAGAAACTGTACCGTTAACAGAATCACGAACTGGTGCAGAGTATACTTCACCGTCTGGAATGTTTAAATGACCTGAGCATTTAATTGCTGGAATGTCTTTAATAGAGAATGTTAAGTCAGTTCCAGGACCAGTTAAACGAACTTTATCTGTTTTATTCATTAATGTAACAAGGCTATCCATTGCCTTATCCATTTTACCGTAGTCTAAGTTACATACTTCGAAGTAGAAGTCTTCGAAAGCTTCTGTACTCATTTTAGCAAGCTGTGCCATAGAAGCATTTGGGTAGCGAAGAACAACCCAGCGTGTTTTTGGAACGCGAATGTCTCTATGAACTTTTTTACCAACTGTTTGGCCATGAACTTTCATACGCTCACTTGGAACGTCAGCTTGTTCATTAATATTATCGCCAGAGCGAAGGCCGATATAAGCGTCCATGTCTTTCATTACGCTTGCTTCATATGCAGCGATTTGTTCGAAATGTTCTTCAGTAGCACCCATTAATAAAGAGCGATCTACTTGATGATCTTTTAAAGAGACGAATGGGAAACCACCAGCTGCATATGCTTCTTTTACAAGTGCAGTTACAAGTTCTTTTTGTAAGCCAAAGTTTTCAATTAATACTTTTTCACCTTTTTGTAAGCGGATAGAGTAGTTAATTAAATTGTATGCTAACTTTTCAATACGTGGATCTTTCATATGTAAAGCCTCCCTACTAATTATGTATCCTCTCCTATTGTAACCTACTTAGTGGAATTTGTTGAATGATTTATGTTACAGTTAACGAATAAGTATGAAAATTCTAATGATGAGATAGGGATTAGAATGAAACGGAAAATGATTGTATAATAGGGGAAAGTATGAAAAAGATAAAGGAAGTGATGAAATGCAAGTTCTTTTATATGTAAGTGCGGCTATTATCGCGGTTGCTTTTGCAGTATTAGTAGTGTATGTATGCAGAACGTTGTTATCGGTTCAGAAGACGTTGGAAAACGTTGCAAGTACGTTAGAAGGTTTAGAAAAGCAAATGCAAGGAATTAGCGTAGAGACAGAGCAATTATTACATAAAACGAATGCGTTAGCTGATGATATTCAACAGAAGTCACAGTCATTAAATAAAGTGGTAGCGGGTGTAGATGGGATTGGAACGACAATCCAATCTTTAAATACGAAGCTTCGTAATGTATCGGACTCTGTAACGGACGAAATTGAAAATAACGCTGATAAAGTAGCGCAAGTTGTACAGTGGAGCAGTGCGGCGATTGAAGTATACAATCATTACCGTGCGTCGAGACAAGAGAAGAAGGTTGAAAAAGAAGAGCGTAAATTAGAAAGAATTGAGAAAAAAGCTGAAAAGAAAGAGAAGCGCTCTAGATTTCGTATGAGAGGTGAATCGTGATGAATATGACAAAACTTGAAACAATTGAAGAGCTTGAAGTCTTAGTAGAAAAGAACGAGCCGTATGTTCTTTTTAAACATAGTACGACATGCCCGATTAGTCACGGTGCATACACAGAATTTCAAGCGTATTGCAGCGAAGAAAGAGAAGTGCCAGCGTATTACTTATACGTACAAGATGCGAGAGATGTGTCAAATCGTGTTGCAGAACAATACAGTATTAGACATGAATCACCGCAAGTGCTATACATAAAAGATGGGATGGTAGTATGGAATACATCTCATTGGAATATTAAAAAAGATGCTTTAGAAGAGAATATAAAGTAAAAAGAAGCAAGCTAAAGGTGCTTGCTTCTTTTTTTTTGTTTTTGTTGAAATATATTTAGTGGTACACTATTAATAGTTCAAACTAAATAACTAGATTGTTGAAAGTAGGTTTTAAGTAATGAAGAAAATGGCATTATCCTTCGCAGTCGTAAGTTTATTACTAGGAGCTTGTAGTAACAATAGTAATACGATTAGTAAGAAGGATGAAGTTATACAAAAAGATACAAAAGAAAAAAGTATGATTCCGAGAACTGCTGTTTCTAAAGATTATTATAGAACTGTTATTCCTTTAAAAGAACAAAAGGTTATTAATACAGCTAATATAAAAACAAATTCTAAATTAGATTTAGCAGAGTATGAAAATGGTTTAATAAATATTGCAACGCAGCAATTTGATACAGAGAGTCACGTACTGCAATTAAACCAGTATATTCCAGAGAAACTAATTGATGAACTAGTTGCGAAAGTAGAAGCGCCAGTTTTGACGAATATTATAGAACAAGACTATTTCGGAAAACAGAATTCAAATGAATTAAGTTTATCTGGTGTTATGATTGGCTTAGCTATGTCTTCAAGTGTATCGAATGAAGAGGCTATGTCTAAAGGGACTGAAGTTGCTAAACAACTTATTGAAGCTATTAACAAAAATGATAAGTATAACAAATCTCCAATTACGTTTGCTATCTTTAAGCAAGAAAGTACTAGTTCTTTAAAAAATGGTACGTATATTGCTAGTGCTACTGTTCAAAAGAATGATACGAACCTTGGAAATTGGAGTACAATTGATGAAAAGTCGTATTCATATCCTTCTGATGAATTTACACAAGCACATGGAGAAGATAATACAAAAATAAATAACTTTGCTAAGGAAATAAAAGGTTTTTCTAATGGAGATTTTATTCCAGTCAACGCTAAAGTTTCTTATAAGAAAGATCAAATGGATACATTAAATATGAATATTGTTATTAAATATAACGGTAAAACAGAATTAATGGCTCTTACCCAATTGGCTGCGCAAGGTATGTTAGACAAATTGCCTAAAGATGCGAAAGTACAATTACAGATCAAGTCCGAGAGTAAAATCGAGGCTGTGATTATAAAAGAGAAAAACAGTGATAAACCGTTTGTTTCCTTCTTGTAAAAAAGACAGTATGTAAACTGTCTTTTTTATTTTAAATGAAAATATACAACGTTTTTTGATAGTAATTCATTGCTGTATATCGTGTGACAATCGTATATGTATCAGCTATAATAAGTTATCTTAAAAAAGTAACATATAGGAATTTGAAAGAGGTGGCTTTCTTATGGCATCACAACAATTAGGTCGTTTACGTTCTGAAATTGATCAACTTAATTTACAAATATTAGAGTTACTAAACGAAAGAGGTCGTCTCGTACAAGAAGTTGGTAATTTAAAAGAAGTACAAGGTGTGAAACGTTTTGATCCTGTACGTGAAAGAAATATGCTGGATTTAATTGCAGAGAATAATAATGGTCCATTTGAAACTTCGACTTTACAACATATTTTCAAACAAATTTTTTAAGCTGGTTTAGAATTACAAGAAGATGATCATCGTAAAGCATTACTTGTTTCTCGTAAGAAAAAAACAGAAGATACGATTGTTGAAATTAATGGTGAAAAAATTGGTGACGGAAATCAGCATTTTATTATGGGACCGTGTGCAGTGGAAAGTTATGAACAAGTACGTCAAGTTGCTGAAGCAATGAAAGAGAAAGGTCTGAAATTAATGCGTGGTGGTGCGTTCAAACCACGTACTTCACCGTATGATTTTCAAGGTCTTGGATTAGAGGGATTACAAATTTTGCGCCAGGTAGCAGATGAATATGATTTGGCTGTTATTAGTGAAATTTTAAATCCGAATGATATTGAGATGTCATTAGATTACGTTGATGTTATTCAAATTGGTGCTCGCAATATGCAAAACTTTGATTTGCTAAGGGCAGCTGGTGCTGTAAATAAACCAGTATTATTAAAACGTGGTCTATCAGCAACGATTGAAGAATTCATTAATGCGGCAGAATATATTATGGCAAAGGGAAATGGGAACATTATTTTATGTGAACGAGGTATTCGTACGTATGAAAGAGCGACGCGTAATACGCTTGATATTTCCGCTGTGCCGATTTTAAAGAAAGAAACACATTTACCTGTCGTTGTCGATGTAACGCATTCTACAGGGCGACGTGACCTTCTCTTACCAACTGCAAAAGCAGCGATGGCAATTGGTGCAGATGCAATTATGGCTGAAGTACATCCAGATCCAGCTGTAGCTTTATCAGATGCGGCGCAGCAAATGAATATACCGCAGTTCAATGATTTTATGAATGAATTAAAATCATTTGGAAGTAAATTATAAAAACTTTTAATGAGCTGTTCCAAAAAGGGATTTTGGAACAGCTTTCTCTTATTGTATAGCGACTGTCATTGTCGATTTTTGTTGGTAAGTTGATATATTTAAAAAATCGCTGATATAATTAGAGTTGCGGTCGATATATTTGGAAAATCGCTGATATATTTCGAGTTACAGTCGATATATTCGAAAAATCGCCGATATAAATTTCATTTACTATCGTACTGCTTAAAATAAGATTTCTACTTAGGAAACATCTATTTTTTTACAAAAAATGCCCTTTTTTCATAAAAAATACGAAAATACGAGAAAAGAAGCGAATTTTTTCGAAACTTTTGCGGGAAAATATTGTATGAGCCTGCGTTTTTATCGTATCATTAGTAAAAGGAAGAACTCGGGACGATTGGTGGCATCTGCAAATAGAGTTGATGTCTTTTTTTCATTCAAGTAACCGATACATAAAAATAGATAACAAAAATAGAAGGAGTGTGCGATGAGATGAACGTAACAATCTATGATGTAGCGCGCGAAGCAAACGTTTCAATGGCTACCGTATCTCGTGTTGTGAACGGTAACCCAAATGTAAAGCCTACAACAAGAAAGAAAGTATTAGAAGCAATTGATCGTTTAGGATACCGCCCGAATGCGGTAGCACGTGGACTAGCAAGTAAGAAGACAACTACAGTAGGTGTTATTATTCCTGATATCTCAAATACGTTTTATGCAGAACTTGCACGTGGAATTGAAGATATCGCAACAATGTACAAATATAACATCATTTTAAGTAACTCTGATCAAAACAAAGAGAAAGAGTTCCATTTATTAAATACGATGCTTGGAAAACAAGTGGACGGAATTGTTTTCATGGGTGAAGATATTACAGACATTCACATTGAAGAATTTAAAAAATCTCCAGTACCAATTGTATTAGCAGCGTCATTTGATGAGCAAAATGAAACGCCATCAGTAAATATTGATTATACACAAGCAGCTTATGATGCAATGAAGCACTTTATCGAGCAAGGACATAAACGTATCGGTTTCGTCTCTGGTCCTTTCATTGATAAAGCGGGAAGTGCGAAGAAGTTACAAGGTTATAAAAAAGCTTTAGAAGAAGCTGGTATTTCATATGATGAAAATCTTGTAATCGATGGAGATTACACATATGACTCAGGTATCGAAGCATTCGAAAAGCTTTGGAGCAATGATGAAAAGCCAACAGCAATCTTCGTATCTTCTGATGAAATGGCACTAGGTGTAATCCATGCAGCACAAGACGCTGGATTAAACGTACCAACTGACGTAGAAGTACTTGGTTTCGATAATACACGTCTTGCATTAATGGTTCGTCCGCAGCTTTCAACAGTTGTTCAACCGATGTATGATATCGGTGCAGTAGCAATGCGTCTATTAACAAAGTATATGAACAAAGAAAAAGTGGAAGATCACACTGTTATCTTACCTCACCGTATCCAATTTAGAGATTCAACGAAGTAAGTATAAAAAAGCTCACAGCGATTGCTGTGAGCTTTTATTCATATTCAGGATAATATTTTTCAATTACTGTATCTACAGTTTCATTTTTCTTAACATGTAAAAATCTTGCGTACAATTCTTTTCCAGTTTCAAATGGGGTATCGTCTAATTCAAACACATGTAACACTTTTCGGAACGTCCACGTTATTTGCTCATCTTACATATTATCGTACGTATCTTCAGATTGCATAGCAATTTTTTTACCAAGTTCGTGAGCATCCTCTAAACTGTTTGCTTTAACAAGAATAATGCTTTCTTCAAAAAGTGTATCGTGATTCTCTTCATAATGCCTTCGCTATAGATGGGGCTATTCCTTGTTATATGTCACATAAGTGCAAATTTAACTATTATAGGGCAATGTCATGTATAATAGAAAGAAAAGGCTTGTGAGGGGGGAAAAGAGATGATCGTTCTTTGGATAATTACGCTTTGTATGACTGCTATTTTTGCATATATGACGTTAAAACAAAATGGTTTAAAGCGATTTGTTCCAGGAAGTATTCTTGCAGGAATTGCCCTTATCACGTATGTAATTTCTATTTTTATTGAAAGTGTATCAGTAGATATGAGCACAAGTTTAATGTTTATTGGTATTACACTATTTGCAGGTAGCATTATGGTACTTATGGTTGCTGGTATTATTTTATTTATTCATATGAATTCGGAAACGTTATAGCATATAGAAAAGGCATGTCCCGAGGGACATGCCTTTTTATCCGTTCAATTATGCTCTATCTTTAGAAGAGTTTTGCTGTTTTAGTAAGTCGCGAATTTCGCCAAGAAGTTCTTCTTCTTTTGTTGGTTCTGGAAGTTCTTCCTCTTTTTCTTCTTCTCTTTTAGATGTTAGTTTGTTGAAAACTTTAACAAACATAAAGATAGCAGCTGCAATAATTAAGAAATCAAAAATAGTTTGGATGAAGTTACCATACATAATAGATGATTTACCGAATGTAATTTTTAAATCTGTAAAGTCAACGCCACCTAATACCATACCAAGTAATGGTGTGATGATATCTTTTACTAAAGAACTAACGATTTTACCGAATGCAGCACCGATTACAACCCCGACAGCTAAATCGATTACATTCCCTTTGAAAGCGAACTTTTTAAACTCGTTCCACATGTGTTAATCCCATCCTTTCCACGATTCATTATGAAATTTATAATTCCTATCAACATATTCTATAGAAATTTACGAGAGAAATAAAGAGGGAATGGGAATGAAAGTAAATTCTGAAAAATGTATCCGTTTTAATTTTTATTTACATCATCTAGTAAAGATTGTAGCATTTGCTGCGTTTTTAATCCTTCTAATCCGTCTACAACAGGCTTTGTATCGCCTTGTACACACTCAATAAAATGATGAACAGCATCTTCAAAACCACGTTGTTTTAACGTCGTATCCCATGATGGGGAACCACTTTGTGAAACTGAGTTTTCCTGTTCAATTTCAAATGTATTCATATTTTTTACGCGAATGATTTTTCCTGTCGTTACAAGTTCAATTTGTTCTAAATTTGTACCGGCATGGCGATGCATTGCAGTAGAAAGTAACAGTCCACTTGGCGTTGTATATGTATGATGTCCGTAAAGAAGTTCATTCTTTTCATTCATTTGCATCATATTGTGAACGACGTTAAGGTCATCGTTAGCTAACCAACGGGCAGTATCTACAATGTGTAAATAATCATCTAACATAGTGAAGTCGTACGTATATGGCCCGACTTTATTTGTACGATGCTTTTCAATTCGAATCCATGAAATATCATTAGCCTGTTCTTTGGCAGCGACATACATAGGAACGAATCTGCGATTAAATCCGACCATTAATTTTCGGTTATACTTCTCGCTCAACTCGACTAGTTGCTCAGCTTGTTCCACTGTAGCTGCTAGCGGTTTATCAACATAAACGTCGATCCCTTTTTTTAGAAGTTCAGAAACGATTTCATAATGCGATGCAGTTGAACTATGAACGAAGATTGCATCGCATTCCGAAGCTAACATTTCAATAGAATGAAAGTCTTGAATTCGGTATTGCTGGCAAACTTGTTTTCTTTTCTCTGCGTTAGGTGTAAACGCCCCTACAAAATTCCAATCAGTTTCTTTTGTAAGTGTTGGAAGATAGGCCTTTTGCGCAATACTTCCAAGTCCAATCATCCCAATTTTAGGTTTGTTCATATTTATTCCCACCCTATTAATAGTAATGTAACGGCTTAAATGTAGCATAGGGTGGGGGAGGAAGGCAAAAATTAGCTTTTTACTTACGGCCTTCTAACAAAATCTTCTCTATCTCTTCAAAGTGATGAGCGCGAGCATGCTCTAACGGGGTAACACCATCATTGTCTGGAATATTTACATCTGCACCGTGCTCAATAAGAAGGCGAATGACTTGTTGCTGTGTTTCGTTTCCGTTACTTAGTACGATGGCTTCCATTAAAGCTGTCCATCCCAAGTTATTTACATGATTTACATCAATATTTGTTTGAGTGAGGAGTTCTTTTATAACGTCAATATAGCCATGTTCTGAGGCTGGGATAAGAGCTGTTCCGCCGTAACGATTTGTAATCGTAGGATCTGCACCAGCATCAATTGTTAGTTTTAAAATGTCTAAGTAACCTTCCGCACCGGCATATAGAAAGGGATTATTTTTCATGTTATCTTGGATATTTACGTCAGCACCAGCTTCGATAAGTGCCTTTGCGGTTTTTACATCATTTTTGTATGTAGCAATCATAAGCGGAGTGTGTCCTTGACTATCCGTCGCATTTATATTTGCGCCTTGTTTTAGTAAAGATATAACAGTATTCGTTTCATTTTTTTCAGTAGCTGCTAGTAGTGCAGTCTCCATGTTTATCATCTCCTTTTTTACTTCATGTTCTTGCGAGCATCCTTGTAAAAAAATTACGCAACATATCATACTGAATGTTTTTTTGAACATGGAATTTCAACCTCCTAATTCCAACTGTAAAATAGGAACATTAAATTTTTATAAACTGACGCTAAAATTACTATAAAATTGCTTGAGTAATTGAACATATATTTTTATGCTTATAAATAATAAGGTTTGATAAAGTGAGGATTTAAGATATGTCTATTAAAACAAGGTTTTTATTTTCTTATATTGCTGTTATCCTCGTTTCCATTACGCTTATATTAGTCACGGGATTTTTAATCGTTTTTTCGATAACAGGTGACTTGGAAGCAGTGAAAAATTTCTATAAAAGTTCTTACATTCAAAAGCCGCTTACACCAGAAGAAGAGAATGCCTATCTTGAGTTGAAGTCAGCAGCGAAACAGCATCAATCTCAATTGTTAGATGAGTCGTTTGTCTCAGCAATAGAAAAAGAGGGTGTGAAAATAGTAGTAAGAAAAGGAGAAACACTTTCATATGCTTCAAACGTATTTGAAAGTGTATCTTTAAAAGAAGCCCTTCCGAAATTTGAATCAGCAAATATTAATAGTCGTGGTACAACGGAACTAGGCGATACATTTTATCGATATGTAAAGTTTGATTTTTATTTTCCTCAGGAAGAAGAGGGAAGTATATTTGTATTAAAAAAGCAAAGTTCATTTGTAGATCTTACACAAAAATTATTTCCAATCTTATTCGTATCGCTTTTACTACTAGCCATTTTACTCATTGGATTATTAAGTTACCTCGTTTCAAGAAGTGTAATAAAACCAATTTTTGTATTGAAAGGCGCAACGGAGAAAATTAAAGAAGGAAATTTAGATTTTCAAATACCAATTACATCACACGACGAAATAGGGCAATTAAATCAAGGGTTTGAGGAAATGAGGAAGAGATTAAAAGAATCGATAGAGATGCAAACGCAGTATGAAGAAAATCGAAAAGAGCTTATTTCAAACATCTCTCATGATTTAAAAACACCGATTACATCAATTATCGGATATGTAGAAGGAATAAAGGACGGAGTAGCAAATACGCCAGAAAAAATGGATAAGTATTTAACAACTATCCATACGAAAGCAAGACATATGGATACACTTATTGATGAATTATTTTTATTCTCAAAGCTCGATTTGAATCGAGTTCCCTTTCAGTTTGAAACGGTTGAATTGAATACTTTTATGCAAGAGTTAATCGAAGAGATGCAAATGGATTTAAGTAAAGAAGGTATAGAAGTTAACTTACAATTACATGCATCACCACTATATGTAACGGCTGATTGCGAAAAGATCAATAGAGTTATATCAAATTTAATTCATAATAGTGTGAAATACATGGATAAAGAAGAGAAGAAAATTACTGTAACAGTATCGAGTGATAATAATAAAGTTATTGTGAAAGTGATGGACAATGGATCAGGTATAGAATCTGATACATTGCCGTATATCTTTGAACGTTTTTATCGTGCAGAACAATCGCGGAATTCTAGCACAGGTGGAAGTGGACTTGGTTTAGCAATAGCGAAGCAAATTGTTGAAGAACATGGCGGGGAAATTTGGGCGGAAAGCGAGCTTGGTAAAGGCACAAGCATTTTCTTCTCATTGGAAAAAGTAGAGGAATGTGGTGAGTAAATTGAAAAGAATTTTATTAATAGAAGATGAAGTAAGTATTGCAGAATTACAGCGAGATTATTTAGAAATTAATGATTTCCAAGTTGATGTAGAGCATTCAGGAGAAATAGGTTTACAAACAGCCTTGCAAGAAGACTATGATTTAATTATTTTAGATATTATGCTTCCGAAAATGAACGGATTCGAAATTTGTAAACAAATACGTGCTGTAAAAGATATTCCGATTCTACTTGTTTCAGCAAAAAAAGAAGATATAGATAAAATTCGCGGACTCGGATTAGGAGCGGATGATTATATAACGAAACCGTTTAGCCCGAGTGAATTAGTCGCAAGAGTAAAAGCACATATTGCCCGTTATGAAAGATTATTAGGAAATGTAAGTAAGCAACGTGATACGTTATATATTCACGGAATTTCTATCGATCAACGAGCGAGAAAAGTTTTTATAAACAATGAAGAAGTGGCGTTTACAACGAAGGAATTTGATTTATTAACATTCTTTGTCACACATCCAAACCAAGTATTAAATAAAGAACAGTTATTTGAACGCATTTGGGGATTAGATTCCGCTGGGGATTTAGCCACTGTTGTCGTCCACATTAGAAAGCTACGTGAAAAAATTGAAAGAGATCCTGCTCACCCGCAATATATTGAAACGGTATGGGGAGCTGGTTATCGTTTTAATGTGTAATATACCTGCCGAGTAATTGGCAGGTTTTTTTGTATGTTATTCAAATGGAAAGGAAGGAATAGGTAATTTATGTTAAAATGTAAAGAGAAACAAAACAGAGGAGAGCATGAGGGGCGTGCTATATTTTGGGAGATATATTAAAAGATAATAAATCAAACAAGGCTTTAAAGATTGGAACTAATATCGTACTTATCTTATTGATTATTGGTGCAATACAAATGTTTTATGATGAAGATTCTATGAATGATTATTTCGGTTGGGTCTTTTTTGCGATCTTTTGGGTAATTAAAAGCATTTCTAGCTCTAAGGTAAGTTTAAAAGATAGAGATAAAAAGTCGGTATTACTTGATGTGGGTTTAGTTGTTATTTCTTTTATTTTTTTAGTTGTTTTTAGTGTGAAATATTTCGTTTGAAAAAAGCTCATAGTCGTATAGAGGCTATGAGCTTTTTGTCAGTGTTTAGGTTTTCTTAATAATAATGGTACTAACGATTTATAAAATGTTTGAGTAGTAGAAGTAAACTGATCAGCTTCTTCTAAAAAAGGATAATGGTTGCTGTTTTCGAATGGAATGAAGATAGAATTACGTATCCCATCATGTATCTCGATAGAATATTGAACTGGACACTGCACATCATATCTTCCGCATATAATAAGTGTCTTTGTTTGGATGAAAGGTAAATACTCTCTTAAATCAAATGAAGGATATTCATTGGCGAAAGCGTTCATCCGGCTAACGGACATTGTTTTATTGATTGGTTTACAAAAATAAGAGTTGTAGTTTTCTGGTTTATACAATGATAATTTTGTTCTCTCAGTAGATAGTTCTTTTCGTTCTTCACTTGTAAGGTGAGGGCTTTTTAAGTTTTCGATGAGTTTTTGCATATAATGAAACTGTGGATGTGCTGGGTGATAAATGCAAAATGGTGTTTCGGTATAGTTACTTGCTGCAGCTCCTGCTACGACTAATGATTGTAAGGAATTTGGATATGTAATCGCATATAAAAGTCCAAGCATACCACCTGTTGAATGACCGGCGAAATGCCATGTTGGAAGTTGTAATGCTTCTCGTATTGCTTCTAAGTCGTGGATTGTTTCAATCATGCTTAATTCGTTTTCTGACTGGGCGGTTACAGAGCGACCAGTATCTCGTAAATTAATGAGAAATACACGATGCGTAGCAGTAAAAACATCCGCAAAGTAATCACCAGTTTCATTAAATTGTGAATAGTGATGTGTAATACAAAGCGATTCGCCATTTCCTTTTGTAAAGAGTTCAAATGTACCGCGTTTCGTGTTGATTATTTGTTGTGTCCACATAATATCACGACCTTTTCTCATAAAAGTTGGGCCAGACTGTTATAAAATGAAAATATATCAGCGATTATTAGAATATATCGGCGCCACTCGGAATATATCAGCGATTATCAAAATATATCGGCGTAACTCGGAATATATCAGCGATTATTAAAATATATCGACTTACCGACAGAAAACGACAATAATAGCAAGCTTTAAATAAAAGGAGGCTATTCAAAAACGAGCCTCCTTTTCGTTTAGTATAAAGATTTTGTCATATTATTCCGAATAATTTCAAGGGATTTCGCTACAGTTAATGCGTTTTTTTCTTCAATTTCTGGTTTACGGGGGATAGGTTTATACATGTTGTCTGGATCTTCCCATGTGAGGGGAAGTTCTGTTTCTGCTTGTCCTTTCCAAGCTTCAATCCATTCTGGAGGGAGATAACCTGAGATGTTTTGGATGTTGTTCATTTCGAGCCAAATGAGCGCCCAAGCTCTTGGAACGACGCGCCAGTGATCATAGCCACCGCCACCGACAGCGATCCAGCGACCTTCGCAATATTCATTAGCAATTTCACGAGCGAGCTTCGGTATTTCGCGGTAAATATTCATTGTCGCACAAAGATGTGTAAGTGGGTCATAATAATGTGCGTCAGCACCATTTTGCGTTAAAATAATATCCGGTTTAAAGTACGCTGCAACTTCTTTTACAACAGTTCGATATGATTCTAAGAACGATTCATCTTCTGTAAAAGCATCGAGTGGAACATTAAAAGAATAACTATAACCATTACCTTGGCCACGTTCGTTTACAGCGCCAGTTCCAGGGAATAAATAACGACCAGTTTCATGCAGTGAAATGGTGCATACGTTAGGGTCATCATAAAACGACCACTGTACGCCATCACCGTGATGAGCATCTGTATCAATATATAAGACGCGTAAACCGTATTTCTTTTGAATATATTTCATTGCGATAGAACTGTCGTTATAAATACAAAAGCCAGATGCTTTGCCGCGAAAGCCGTGATGTAAGCCGCCGCCCAAATTAAGTGCGTGTTTTACTTTTCCGGAAAGAACAGCATCGACAGCTGTTAACGTACCGCCAACGAGCAATGCGCTTGCTTCGTGCATATTTGGGAACATCGGTGTATCTTCTGTTCCGAGTCCATATGTCATTGCAATTGATTTTTCTAACTTTCCTTCTCCAGCACGTTTTACCGCATTTATGTACTCCTCTGTATGAACGTAGGCGATCTCTTCATCTGTAGCCATCCGTGGTGAGATGATTTGAGAGGGAGAGATGAAACCGCCCTTTTGTAATAAATCATACGTAAGTGTGACGCGCAGTTGGTTAAAAGGATGATCAGGGCTAAATGAATAGCCCCGAAAGTCATCCGAATAAATAAACGCGCTACTCATGCCTGCATCCCCATGATGTTTGGCCATAATACGCGGTAACCTTCTGCTTCAAGTGCATCAATCACTTTTAGAGGATTCATCGTTTGAATGCGGAAAACGAGTACTTTATCATTCTCGTCTTTTGCTGGGTAGACGAGAACGCTCACGATATTTATTTGTAAATCACTAAAAATAGCAACGACTTTTCCAAGAATACCAGGTTCGTTTTTTACTTGAATTTCAATTTGCGAACTTGGTTGATGTGCTCCTGTTAATTTTACTAATGTGTGCAGTACTGTAGATTCAGAAATGATTCCAACTAACTTCCCGGCCTTTGTAACAGGAAGACAGCCAATTTTATTTTCAAAAAATAAAGTAGCAATTTCCTCAACGAAATCGAGAGGATGGCAAGTCATAACAGGATGTTTCATAATAAGTTCGAGCGGTTGCTGTAGCATATCGATTGAAACTTGTTCATCTAGAATAGACGGACTTGCATCTCTTACATCCCGATCAGAAATAATGCCTACGACGTGATTATTTTGATCGACAATTGGAATGTGCCGAATGCCTTTCGTGCGTATCGTTCGGATTGCTGTTTCGATTGTATCGTTTGGATGTAATGTAACTACATTTTGATTCATAATTTCTTCTACAATCATTCCAGTTGCCCCCTTTATTAATACATAAAACGATTGTGAAAACGTAGACGATCAAAAGCTTGAATAGAATCCGTATCAACGCGTTTACCGATGCGGACCATTAAACAGTTGGCAGGATGTGAACAAATTTCAGGATCGTCTGTAGCCATCCATTGTAACCCGCCAGCATTCATCATCTTCTCCATTACTTTTCGGTATTCCCACACATTCAATCCTGTTTGTTTCAAATCCCAGTGCCAATAATATTCAGTCGTCAATATAATGTAATCTTCCATATAATCGTCCATCATAGAAACCTCTAGTAAGTTCTTTCCGACAGAACTCCCGCGGAAGGCTGGGACTACTTCAATTGCCCCAAGCTCAATTAAGTTTTCCATTTTTCCTTCTGACCATCGTTCAAGTGGATCAGGATACAAGTATGTAACATATCCAACAATTGTTTGGTCATGTCTAGCAATAATGAGACGAGCTTCTGGTAATTTAGAAATTTCGACAATTGCTTTATATTGTTGCTCGGCAGGACGAAACGCAATTAAGTCTGGATGAAACTCATACATTTCTAAGTTATGTGTAGAGACAGGACCTTCAATAATTAAAGTGCCTTTCGCTGTTTTTAAGTTTCTAGCATTATATATTTTTTTATGAATCAATGTATTGCTCACCACCTTGAGGGTTTGTGAATCTATTAATATCGTACTTTATAATATATGCGATGTGAATCGAAATTTGTCATTAAAAATTTGTCTAAAAATCAACAAATATACTGAAAATTTTAAATAATGTCATTATAATAGATAATAGAATACATAGGAGGGGGATGTAAAGTATGAAAGTAGAAACGCTTCCTGTCATTAAAGGAGAAAATAATTTGCCGAATTATGATGAGGCATACGCGAATTTTAACTGGGAAGAGGTTAATAAAAACTTTACTTGGAATGAAACAGGCCGAGTAAATATGGCGTATGAGGCAATTGATAAGCATGCGAAATCCGATCGAAAGAATAAAGTAGCTCTTTATTATCAAGATGGATCGCGAAAAGAGAAATATACATTTAAGGAAATGAAGGATTTTTCTAATAAAGCAGGAAACGTCCTTAAGAATTATGGCGATGTAGAAAAAGGCGATCGCGTTTTTATTTTTATGCCACGTTCTCCAGAGTTATATTTCGCACTTTTAGGTGCAGTGAAATTAGGAGCAATTGTTGGACCGCTATTTGAAGCATTTATGGAAGGCGCAGTTCGCGATCGCTTAGAAGATAGCGAAGCAAAGGTGTTAATTACAACGCCTGAATTGTTAGAGCGCGTACCATTAAATGATTTACCGGCTTTAAAAACAGTTTTCCTTGTTGGAGATAATGTAGAAGAAGGCGGTAAAACGGTAGCGTTCAATCCTTTATTTGAACAAGCTTCAAAAGAATTACATATTGAATGGTTAGGCCGTGAAGACGGCTTGATTCTACATTACACGTCTGGTTCTACTGGTAAGCCAAAAGGTGTGCTTCATGCGCAAAACGCAATGGTTCAGCACTATCAAACGGCGAAGTGGGTATTAGATTTAAAAGAAGACGATGTATATTGGTGTACTGCTGACCCGGGCTGGGTAACTGGAACAGCTTACGGTATTTTCGCACCGTGGTTAGTTGGAGCGTCAAACGTTATTTTAGGTGGACGCTTTAGTCCAGAAGCTTGGTATGAAGCACTGCAAGATTACGGTGTGACGGTTTGGTACAGCGCACCAACAGCATTCCGTATGTTAATGGGAGCTGGACAAGACGCAATTAAAAAATATGACTTATCACAAGTTCGTCACGTATTAAGCGTTGGTGAGCCGTTAAATCCAGAAGTAATTCGCTGGGGTATGAACGCATTTGGACTTCGTATTCATGATACGTGGTGGATGACAGAAACAGGTGGACAAGTTATTTGTAACTACCCTTGTATGGAAATCCGTCCAGGTTCAATGGGTAAACCAATTCCAGGTGTGAAAGCAGCGATTGTTGATAATGAAGGAAATGAAGTGCCTCCTTACACAATGGGTAACTTAGCAATTGCGAAAGGTTGGCCATCTATGATGCGCGGGATCTGGAATAACCAGCAAAAATATGAATCTTATTTCATGCCGGGAGATTGGTACGTATCAGGCGACTCTGCCTATATGGATGAAGATGGATACTTCTGGTTCCAAGGACGTATTGACGATGTAATTATGACGTCAGGTGAGCGCGTTGGTCCGTTTGAAGTAGAAAGTAAATTAATCGAGCATGCTGCTGTTGCAGAAGCTGGTGTAATTGGTATTCCTGATCCGGTGCGCGGCGAAATTATTAAAGCATTTATCGCACTTCGAGCAGGATACGAACCATCTGATGAATTAAAAGAAGAAATTCGTCAATTTGTAAAGAAAGGCCTAGCAGCTCATGCAGCGCCACGACAAATTGAATTTAGAGATAAATTACCGAAAACGAGAAGTGGTAAAATTATGCGCCGCGTATTAAAAGCGTGGGAGTTAAACTTACCAACAGGTGACTTATCAACGATGGAAGATTAAGAGAGAAAGGTCTGAACGAAAAATGTTCAGGCCTTTCTTTTTTATGATATCATGAACTTATATATATAAGTTAAAGGGGATAGTATGATGAAAACAGAAAAGGAAAAGATGATACTAGGAGAAATGTACATACCGGCTGATCCAGTTTTAGTACAAGAAAGAGAGCAAGCACGTATATTAACGAGAAAATTAAATGATACGCCAGAAGAGCAATTGAAAGAGCGTAGCGAAATCGTAAAAGAATTATTCGGAACGACAGGAGATAATATTCATCTTGAATCTTCTTTTAGATGTGATTACGGCTATAACATTCATGTCGGTGAAAATTTTTACGCGAACTTTGACTGTACGATTTTAGACGTATGCCCGGTAACAATCGGAGTGAACTGTATGTTAGCTCCAGGTGTTCACATTTATACAGCAACGCATCCACTTGATCCGGTAGAGCGTATAAGCGGATCAGAATACGGAAAACCAGTTACAATTGGCGATAACGTATGGATTGGCGGAAGAGCAATTATTAATCCAGGTGTAACAATTGGAGACAATGCGGTGATCGCATCTGGTGCTGTCGTAACGAAAGATGTGCCTAATAATGTAGTAGTTGGCGGGAATCCTGCAAAGATTATAAAAAAACTAAAATAATATTTGAACGAAGTGCCTTCCTCGTCTGTATACATTTATGAAAGAATAGATGAGGGAGGCTTTTTTATGTCTAATAAATTACTTCTTACTTTTGCTGTAATTGGAATTATAGTTGTATTTTCTTGTGGTCTTTTCTTACCGATACCAATTGGATATAGAGTATCAATGCTTACAGCTGGAGTTATAATGGGTGTTATGTTTTCAATCATTATTCCATTTGATAGAAAACATATAGTACGGAAAAATGGATATAAAATTGATTTTACAAAAACAAAAGTGTATTTTCGCTGGAATGTATTTGACACTATTTCTATCTGCCTTGCGTTGTATGCATGCATATGTGTGCAAGCGTTAAATACTTTAGTTACAATGGGATTTACGATTCAAAACCCATATGTGCAATTTTTTACAAATCAATCACAATTGTGGATTTTTATTGCGATTGCATATTTAATTTCCCGTATTTCATTAACGTTAAAAGGAATAAAGGAGATCAAAAATCATGGCGCAGATTGGGATTGAGGAGGAGCTCATGCTTGCGTATCAAAGTGGAGATAAACAAGCGGGAGAAAGACTATATGTTTTAATCAAACCAGCGCTATACACATTTTTATATCGATTTAACCGAGATGAACAATTAAGTATCGATCTTGTGCAAGATACGTTTTTGACGCTAGAGCGTAAGAAACATATGTATGAACTTGAAAAAGGTAAAATAAAAACGTATTTATTTCAAATTGGTTATCGTCTTATGATTAATAAATTAAATAGGAGAAAAAAGTGGCGTACGCTTTTGCCATTTTTAGTGCCGATTCCGGAAAAAGAATTTTCTCACGAAGATCGGCTCACAGTAAGAGAAGCAATTTTGAAAGTTCCAGAAGAGCAAAGAGCGGTCCTAATCCTTTCTTATTATCATGACATGCAGCAAAAAGAAATTGCAGAGATATTAAACATTCCGATTGGAACGGTGAAATCGAGACTTCATAACGGGATAAAGAAATTGAAACAATTGCTGGAGGTGGACGAAATTGAGCGAAAATCCCTTTAAGAGTGAATATAAGTTAAAGCAACATTTAGATAGTGATCATGTAGAAATACCAGACTTTCCAAAAACGGTAAGTCGATTCGATCGATTAATCGGGTTTCTTGGTTCCCCAGCGAAAGATCCTGTGGAGGCGACCATTGGGAATGATTTATCGATTGTGTTTCATGTATCGTTATTAGTTGGGGTTCCAATTCTTTCTCTTATTACGATACTCTTTATGGTGTTGTAAAGGATTGACAAGAAGGGAAACCTGACCTCTATTTGACATGCCTATATAAATGATGGTATAAAGAAAAGTATATGAATAATTGAGCGTGGAAAGGGAGAAGTAGTGATCATTTCCCTGTTTTAGAGAGCTGATGGCCGGTGAAAATCAGCACATAGATGATCGCGAATTACGCCCCTAGAGCATCTTTTTTCGATTGAATTTTATTCAAAAGGGAAAAGACGGTGCTAAGCCGTTATGTAAATAAGGTGGTAGGCTTTTTTGCCTGCAACTAGGGTGGTAACGCGATAATCAAAATCGTCCCTTATTTGAAGGGGCGATTTTTTTATGTTTTCAACCTTCACGCCAGTAATGAACTTAAAGGAGAGTATGTAGGATATGGGTATTTTACAAGATCTTGAATTTCGCGGTCTAATTAATCAGCAAACAGATGCTGAGGGCCTTGAGCAATTATTAGAAAAAGAAAGCGTTAAATTATACTGTGGTTTTGACCCGACAGCGGATAGCTTACACATTGGTCATATGTTACCAGTATTAATGTTACGTCGTTTCCAATTAGCTGGTCACCAACCAATCGCACTTGTTGGCGGTGGTACTGGTATGATCGGTGACCCGAGTGGTAAAAAAGCAGAACGTACATTAAATACGAAAGATACAGTTGCTTACTACACAGAAAGCATTAAAAACCAACTTTCAAACTTCTTAGAGTTTGAAAACGTGGACAACCCAGCAACGATGGCTAACAACTACGACTGGCTTGGTAGCTTAGATGTAATTTCATTCTTACGCGATATCGGTAAAAACTTCGGTTTAAACTATATGTTAGCAAAAGATACAGTAGCATCTCGTTTAGAAACTGGTATTTCATTCACTGAGTTTAGTTACATGATTTTACAATCATACGACTTCTTAAACTTATATCAGCAACATAATTGCCGTCTACAAATCGGTGGTAGTGACCAATGGGGTAACATTACAGCTGGTCTTGAATTAATCCGTAAATCAGAAGAAGATGCGAAAGCATTCGGTTTAACAATTCCACTAGTTACTAAATCTGACGGTACGAAGTTTGGTAAAACCGAAGGCGGCGCAATTTGGTTAGACCCAGAGAAAACAACTCCTTACGAGTTCTACCAATTCTGGATTAACACAGATGACCGCGACGTTGTTAAATACTTAAAATACTTCACATTCTTATCTCATGAAGAAATTCTTGAGCTTGAAAAGCAAGTAGCTGAAGCGCCAGAAAAACGTGCAGCACAAAAAGCATTAGGTTCTGAAATGACAAAACTTGTTCACGGCGAAGAAGCATTAGAGCAAGCGATTAAAATTTCAGCTGCATTATTCAGCGGTTCTGTAGCAGAACTGACTGCAAGCGAAATCGAGCAAGGATTCAAAGACGTACCATCTGTAGAACGTACTGCAGAAGATACAGTATTAATCGACTTACTTGTAGAAAGCAAAATCTCTCCATCAAAACGTCAAGCACGTGAAGATGTAACGAACGGCGCAATCTACGTGAACGGTGAGCGTACACAAGCATTAGACTACGTTGTAACAGAAAACGACCGCATCGAAGGTAAATTCACAATCATTCGCCGCGGTAAGAAGAAATATTTCTTAATTCGTTACTAATTAGAAACGAATGTAAACAAATAGTACCCCGAATTGTAGGCTGAAAAGTCTATGATTCGGGGTTTTTATGTATGGATTTAAATCGCCGGATCTTTTCTTTTAAATAGAATATAAAGAATTAATATGAGCATATAAAGTAAACTAACTAGCATAACGATAAATGCTGTTGGATAAAATTTTGCCGCATATATAAAGAAATCGATTTGATAAATATCTTGGTAATTTGAAACGGTGCCTTTAAAGTAATTTGTAAACTTAGCGCTATATTTCCATTCATCAGGATTATCTATTAAATTACTCCCCTGATACCAACTCATCAGTGCGGAAGTAATAAATAGCATAAATGAACTTCCGAGTTGAACCATTTGATTTATTGTCAAAAAGAATCCACCTCCCATTTTATGGTTATTATAGCGTGCATTCATATGCTTGTAACCATTTTGTTGTAATCTCCTTTTCGAGTTCATACGGAAATCACATGTAAGCGGTATGATAAATGTATAACAACTAGAAAGGAGTGGTAAAACGAAATGTCACTAGAAGCGCTCATTATTTTTTCTTTGCTAAATGCGGGTCAGCTTGCAGAGAATTCGAAGGTGGATGTACATAAAGAGCAGAAAGATGCTTATGTATATGTTCAGAAAGAGGAAAATAAATAACTTTAATATATATAAATAAAGGCTGCCAGAGAAAGGTTTTAGTTTCTTTGGCAGCTTTTCTATTGAAATGTTTTATTCATCCTCATTTTGGAAGCATTAGGTGACTAAAACAACTAATGTAAGTTCATTAATTATAACTACATCTTTATCTTTTTCGTCATCATAATCAACTGATTTTGTTTTTCCACCTACAAAGTTAGCTAAAATACTTGTTATTGATTCTGAGTCTAGTAATTTGCCAATCTCAATATTTTGCTTCTTTGGCACATACCCCTTTAAACTCCATTTTGTACATTTTGTATTTCATTCAATGTTGAAGACATTATATCTACATAATCTATCATAGCACCTATGTTTAACTTGGCTGTTTCAGTATCATTTTCATTTAAAGCTATAAATGCTTGGTCTACCATTTGTTTAATTGCTCTTGCATCGTCTCTTAATTGAACTTTGAAGTAATCATACTCCTTAGGAGGTTCTATACTTGCTAGTCTATTAGCTCTCCCACTTACTCTACTTAATTCTCCCTTTAATCCTGTTTGAGTTGTTTTCCACGTTCCATCTTTTTCAGCTAAGGATTTAATAGATTGAACTGCCGTCTTTAAGTCATTAGAAGTATCCTTAATATCTTCTTGATACTTCTCTAAAGGAGAAGATGCACTAGAACCTTTAGTTAACTGCTTATCTCTATACTCTCTTTCCTCAGCTAGTGTTCTACCTTCTCCAATTACAGCTTCTTTTACTGTTTTATCGTTTGAGACTTCATTTTTATCTGTATCTTCTTTCTTTTTCGTTACCTCTTTTTCTTCCTTAGCTTTCTTTTCAGCAAGCAATTTTTCCTTTTCAGCAAGCAATTCTTCCTTTTTAGCAAGCAATTCTTCTTTTTCCTTGTTTAGCTGATCTGCTTCTTTGTCTATTGACTCGTCTTTCTTCTTTTCTGACTCTGAAATCTTTAAGCTATCAGTCTTATTCTCTTCTGTATTGTTCTTAGAACATCCTACCCACGCTACTAACATAAGTGGTAATGCTAAAAAACATATTAGTTTCTTTGCTTTCATTGCGTATACTCCTTTTAAA
>NZ_JBNLYC010000054.1:0-29326 GCF_050172015.1 Bacillus sp. GMa5/1
ATAATCTTTTAGAATCTAACTTTCTTTTAATACTATTTGCTATTTCTTCAATATTTTCATTTAGAAAGAAATGATTACCTTCAAAAGAATGAAAAGTACACGTTTTACTTGTGTATCGTTCCCATTTTATTACTTGATCATATGTAGTAAATTCATCATTTTCCCCATTAAATATAAGAAAATCAATATCACATGGTTGTGTATTTTTGTCATGAATATACGTCTCAACGATTTTAAAATCTGCTCTTAGAATAGGGAGAAAAATCTCCATTAATTCTTCTGATTGCAGTACCCCAGATGGTGTACCTCCCATTGCAATAACTTCTCTTTTAAATTGCTCATTAGAAAGATTATGTCGGATATTTTTTATTTTACTATTTGGATGATTTCTACCGGACAAAACAAGAAATTCAGGCGATACGTTTTTAGAATCTTTTATTTTTCTGGCCACTTCATAGGCGATCAAACTTCCCATGCTATGCCCGAATAGAATGTAGGGCGAATCATCTATCTGCATAACTATTTTATTGTAGACATCATTTACTGCCTCTTCCATACTTTGGTACAAGTTTTCTTCAATTCTATATCCTCTACCAGCTAACTCTATCGGGACTACCTCAATATATGGATTAAAGTGATTTTTCCATTTTGCGTAACTAAACGCAGATCCCCCAGCATGTGGAAAGCAAAAAAGTTTAGTCTTCTGCATTGATTTTCTCCTTACTTTCAAATTTGTATATATTTTGGAAAATTGCATAAATGTCTTTAATTATTATCTCTTGCGGAAATTCATCCCTTGTTGCACAAGCAGATAACTTATAATTTGGATCAATGTTATATTGTTTAAAGTAAAAGTTTTTAGGTATATTCTTGTATGAAATTAAAGTTCGTGATTCTTTTTTTATAGAGAATGAATTTAATGGGGTATAAAGCCCTTTTCCAATCGTTTTTATATAGCTTTCTTTTAATGTCCATAAATCAAAAAAACAATTAATTTGTTCATCAGAATTCATATTAGATATATCATAAAATTCATCCGCTGAAAAAAATTCTTTTGCTAATTTAAGAGCCTCTATCTCTGAAATCTTTTCTATATCAATACCCACATTAAAATTAGCAGTAGTACAAACCACCCATTCTCCTGAATGTGACAGATTAAAATGAAAGTCAGAAAAATTTTCAACAAAAGGTTTTCCATACTCATTATATTTAAATCTAATTTCTTCATTATTAATTTTATACTTTTGGCAGATTAGAGATCGGATTAGTAAATCCCCTATCAGGGTCCTATTAACGTCACATGAGTTTAATAAACGCTTCATTCGTTCTTTCTTCTCATTTGAAACCAAGTTACTAAGTTGCTTAAACAAATGACTTTCAATATTCTTTGGTATTTTCACAGCTTGAATGTGTATGATAAATCACTTCCTTTTTTAAAAGATGGCTTCATATATGTGCGTTACATAAATTCAAATTAACTTTATTAAATTGCAAATACAATAGAAAAGGTGCATATTTACATATCAATGAAAATATACACCTTTCCTCAATAATATCATCAAAGCATTAGTTTCTATTACAAAAAATAGAGAGGATTTACATCATTCTATGAGCAACTCATATAGGTTTCTATGTCTCTATCAAGTAAATTTTCCATTATCCTCTTAAAAATTAATACTCTTGATATATTCATTATTGCCTACACTTTATTTGCAGTTATTGGTCTCCCCTTTTCATTCATAGCGTTGCATCTTTTGCACTCTCTACTTTTCGGTTAATGAAAGGGATGTTTCTTTTATCCCTTCAAATTCATTTAATAGGTACTTAGCTATCTTTTCAACTGCGGGGAAGTCTACTATTTCCTCATGTGATCCAGGGACTGAATACCTATTTACTCTACCTTTTAATAAAGGTCCCCAATCTGTAAACAACTCTTTTCCTTCCTCAGCACTAAAGTAGAGAACTTCTCCAGAGTATGGTATTAAATCATGATCTGCCATTAAGTTCAGGCATTTCCTATGAGCATTGATAACTTGCTTCAAATTCATAAGATCTGCATCAGGCGGGAGTACTCCCTCCATAATTAGTCGCTCTACAAGCATATCTTGCTTATGAACGAGCCCTTCTTCCTGCTCAGTAAGATCTCTAGGAATGAAATGTTCAGATATATATGAGAGCATATCCTCCCTTGTTTTACGATCTTGCTCTGAAGGTACTTTAGTATCCATTAGTATCAACAACTCAACTTCCTCACCTTGATTCTTTAGCACAGTTGCGATTTCATAAGCAATCGCACCGCCTAAAGACCATCCTCCAAGACGATATGGACCTTCTGGCTGAACACGTTTTATTTCTTCGATGTAAAGTTGAATTACTTCCGGCAAAGTTAACTCGTCAATTTCTTTCTTTTCTATAAGAGGATTCTGTAAACCATAAAATGAACAATGGCTCTTAAGCAATCTTGCTAGTTGAATGTAACAGAATACATTCCCCATAAACGGATGAACGCAGAAGAAAGGTCTTTTCTCTGATTCTTGTAGTGAAACTAGCGCTGCTACTGATTTCGTCATATCATGCTTATCACGAATAAGGCATGCGATTCCTTCCACTGTTGGATTCTTAATCAATGTAGACACCTTAATCTCTTTTCCAAACTTCTCCCTAATTTTTGAAACTAATTTAATTACAAGGAGAGAGTGTCCTCCTCTATTAAAGAAATCATCATTTACATAGACATCTTCTATCTGTAACACATCCTGCCAGATTTTAATCAACTGATATTCAATTTCATCCCTTGGAATGATTGGTGTAGAGAAGTTATTTTCTCTATGAATAGTTAAATTGTTCAATGCCTTTCGATCAACTTTGCCATTCGTTGTAAGAGGAATCTCGTCTACCTTAATAAAGTGTGCGGGAACCATATAATTTGGTACTTGTGTCTTGAGATACTCACGCCACTCATGCATACTACCATCTCCAACTACATAAGCAACCAATCTCTGCTCTCCTAATTTATCCTCTGTTGCCAAAACTACTGCTTCTTTTACCAATGGATGCCTCTCTATACTCGCTTCAATCTCTTCAAGTTCAATACGAAAGCCCCTAATTTTCACTTGATTATCAATTCTTCTCAAGTAATCTAAATTACCATCAGGTAAATAACGAACCAAATCTCCCGTACGATATAAACGCTCTTCTTCATTAAATGGATGACAGATGAATCGCTCTGCTGTTAATTCTGGGCGATTCAAGTATTCTCTCGCTATACCTGCACCCCCAATATATAGCTCACCTGTTACACCAACTGGAACAGGTAACAAATTTTTATCCAATACATAAGTTTGAACGTTCGGCAATGGACGTCCAATTGTTACTCTCTTACTATCTTTTTTGATATGATAGCATGTTGCATCAACTGTACATTCTGTAGGACCGTATACGTTATAAAAATCAATCTTTTCAGTCTCTACTAGCTGTTCCCATAATGACGGCATGATTGCTTCACCACCGACCAATATCTTGCTTGGTACATGAACATCAGCACTTATTTCTAGCAATCCTCCATCTATTAGTAATTGAAGTAATGAAGGTGTCATATCAAACATTTCCAATTTATTCTCCCTAATATAGGACACAAATTGTTCTGGATTAGTGCGAACTTCACTTGGAATAATATATAAACTTGAACCATAAAGCAGCATTTGTAATTGCTGAATAGATACATCAAAGGCAATTGATGCATTCAAACCAACGCGCATATTACTAGGTATCTCATGTGAGAAAACTTCTTTTTGTAAACCATATGATAGGTTTATTACAGAATGGTGCTGTACTAAAGCTCCCTTTGGATTCCCTGTCGAACCAGAAGTGTAGATAACATACGCTAAGTTTTCCCCTGTTACCTCACATATTGGTGAAAGTTTGCTTTCTTGAGAAAGCATTGCTTGGTCCCTATCTAGGCAAACTGTCTTAATGTCTTTAGGAATCCAGCCTAGTAATACTTCATTTGTAACTAACACTTTAATTCCTGTGTCTTCTAAAATATATTGTAGGCGGCTTTCCGGATTCGATGGATCTAATGGAACATAGGCTGCTCCAGCCTTCCAAATTCCCATGAGACCAACAACCATCTCAACTGAACGCTCAAAGCAGAGGCCAACTAATGACTCTGTCCCAATTCCACATTTCTGTAAATGATGGGCTAATTGATTAGCTCTTTCATTCAGCTCTCGATATGTTAGTTGCTGTTTTTCATCTACCACTGCCAACGCGTCAGGCGTACGATTTACTTGCTCTTCGAATAGTTGATGAATTGCATTCTCACGTGGATAGGATATAGTATTATTATTCCATTCTTCCAATAGCTTTCTTTGTTCAGCTTCCGTAATATATACTAGCTCCGATAGATTGTGATCAATGTTTTTGAGCATTTGCATTAACACTTTGTGTAAATGACCCAGCATTCGTTCAATGGTTACTCTATTAAACTTACTACGGTCATACATTAACTTTAACGATAACTGGATTCCTGGAACTACAGCTAACCCTAATGGGTAGTGGGTTTGTTCTACCCCTTCCAATTCACCAATTTCCAGATTTTCTGAAGACTCCTCTTTCACTGGATAATTTTCAAACACATATAAACTATTGAACAGCGGTATTCCTCTAGGAACTTCACTCCACCCCTGAATCTCTGTCAAAGAAGCATACTCATATTGTCTTCTTTCTATCTCTTCCTCTTGTATCTTCTGCAACCAATCTATTAATTTTATATCATCCATCAATTGAATTCGCGTCGGTGACGTTGTAATGAAAGGACCTACGATGTTTTCAACATCAATAATCTCCGTAGAACGCCCTGAGCTTGTTACACCAAAAACAATGTCATTTTCTCCACTATATCGGCTCATGAGATATGCCCATGCACCTTGAATTACTGTACTCAAAGTAAGTTTATTGCGTTTCGCCCATCCTTGTAACGCTTGAGTCTGCTCTTCTGATAAATACGTAACCTTCTCTGTGTAACCTTTTTCTTCCTCTTTACTTTCTAAGCCCAGCAAAGTTGGCGCAGTAAAACCTTTTAGCTTCTCTCTCCAGAATTGTTCCGCCTGCTCCTTATCTCGCTCTCTTAACCATTGGATATATTTCTTATATGGTGAGGACTTAGGTAACTTCACAGCTTCTCCATTCATTCTCTTCTGATAGACTGTAAGTAATTCATTAAATACTAATGGTAAACTCCATCCATCCAGTAAAATATGGTGATGGGTCCAAACAATCCGATATTCTTCCTCACCTTCTTGAATGACTGTTACCCGCATCAATGGTGCTTCATCAAATTGGAAGGCTTGTTTTCGATCTAATGCCAAAAAGACTTTTCTTTTTTCCTCTATCTCTTCACTTGTCATTGTACGCCAGTCTTCTTTATTCACTTTAAATGGGATATTTTCATACACCACTTGTACAGGTTCTTCAATTTCGTCCCATACAAATCCTGTACGAAAAATTTCATGCCGCTGAATTACAGATTTCCACGCCTGCTCAAATGTAGGAATATTCATTTTTCCTCGAATCATAAAACTCAATTGCACTATATACGGTGCAACATGTTCATCCCCTTGGTCATGCAATGTGTGGAAAATCATACCTTCTTGCAAAGGTGATAGTGGATATAAATCAGTAATCTGATTGTTCTTTCCGCGATGCATTTTGTTTAGTACATTTGTCAAACCTTCTTGGCTAAGATTAGCCATTGCAAAATCCGAAATGGTCAGTGCAGATTCTCTATCTGAAAATTGAATCAATGTACTCAGTTGATATAGCATATTCTGTGCAATACTTTGAATCGTTGATTTGGCAAATTGTCCAACATTGTATACCCAAGTGAACTGAAGTTTTCCATCCGTTACAACCCCAATTACATCAATTACATGCGATCGCTTGGAACCGGCAGCATGATCTAAACGCTTAAATTCGTTCTCCGGAATAAACATTGCATCGCTAGAAAACATTTGGTCAAATTGTCCAAGATAGTTAAAACTAATAGACGGTGTATATTGGGAGCTTAATTGCTCACACATTGTTGCGTTCATGTAACGCAACACCCCATAATCAACACCCTTATTAGGAATTTTGCGAACTTGTTCTTTAACTGCTTTTAATGCTTCAATTGGCGTATTAGCACTAGTAATATTTAAATGAACTGGGTAAATACTTGTAAACCATCCCACAGTTCTCGATAAATCAACATCTTCAATAATCTCTTCTCGACCATGTCCCTCTAAATCTACGCTCAATATCGGCTGCCCCGTACATGCTGCCGTAGCTTGTACTAATGCTGCTAATAATACTTCATTGATTTGGACACGGTGAGTGCTTAAAGTCTCTTGCAATAACATACGGGTCTCATTCTCATTTAACACCACAGTAATTTCCTCAGTTACTGCGCTTACTGGATTACTTATAGTACCATCTACCGGCAATTTAACTACGTCTTGTTCAGCCTGCTCCTCCCAGTAATGTAGCACTTCTTTTGATAGGCCAGTTTCAGCGTAATGATGTAATTTCTCCGACCATTCTTTAAAAGATGTACTCTTCATAGGTAATTGAATTTTCTGCCCTTGGACTACTTGCGTATATGCTGTTTGCAAATCTTCCAATAAAATTCGCCAAGAAACACCATCCACGGCTAAATGATGAATTGTCCAAAATAATCGGCCAGCGTGCTCACCTTCATCAAAATACACCATTCTCATTAGCGGACCATCATGTAAATTCAAACTTTCTTGTGCAACATTAATCTCTTTTTGAATAACCTGATGCCAATCAGCTTCCGGCACTTCGTCTAATGAAATGACAGTAAGCATCAATTGTTCTTCTATTCCTTCATTCCACTGTTTCCAAACCCCATTAGATAAACGTTCATATCTTAAACGCAGAGCATCATGATGAAGTAGAAGGTTACCTGCCGCCTTTTCCAGTGATCCTATGTCCAATTTCTCTTTCGTTCTAAAGAACATGGATTGATTCCAATGATGTGGGTTAGGATGATTTTGTGCAAAAAACCTTTGCTGAATAGGTGTAAGTATCGTCTCTCCAGTTATAATTCCCTGTTCAGCTTGTACACCTTGTTCTTCTTTGACTACTTGCGCCAACTCAGCAATCGTTTGGTGTTCAAATATTTGTTTTGGTGTCAATTGTAAACCAACTTGCTTCGCGCGCGAGACAATCTGAATGCTAAGAATTGAATCTCCACCAATTTCAAAGAAGTTATCATTCATACCAATACGTTTTGAACCTAGCACACGTTCCCAAATGATAGAAAGCTTATGTTCACGTTCATTTCTTGGGGCCACGTATCCTTCTTTTGTTCCTTGATAATCTGGTATAGGTAACGATTTCCGATCAACCTTTCCATTTATGGTTAGCGGTAATTCTTTCATTTCGACAAAGTAGGAAGGTATCATATGGATTGGCAGTTTTGTTTTAAGGTACTCTCGCCATTCTTCTAAACTGCCTTCGCCCACTACATAAGCTACCAGCCTCTTATCTCCCGACTGATTTTCCCTAACCATTACAACTGCCTCTTTTACTAAGTAATGCTCCTGTAAGGTCGACTCAATCTCTCCAAGTTCAATTCGAAATCCTCTAATCTTCACTTGATTATCCATTCTTCCTAAGTAGTCTATATTACCATCAGGAAGATATCTCATAAGATCACCTGTTCTATATAACCTCTCGCCTTCTTTGAATGGATGAGAAATAAATCGTTCGGATGTTAACTCTGGACGATTCAAGTACCCCCTTGCTAGACCTGCTCCTCCGATATAAAGTTCCCCCATCACACCAACTGGAACTGGCAACCTATTTCTATCTAATACATAAGTTTGGATGTTAGGCAATGGACGCCCAATTGTTACTCTCTTACTATCTTTTTTAATATGATAGCATGTTGCATCAACCGTACATTCTGTAGGACCATATACATTATAAAACTGTATTTTATCAGTCTCTACTAGCTGTTCCCATAATGACGGCATAATCGCTTCGCCGCCAACCAATACCTTACTTGGAACATGAACACCATCGTACGTTTCTAACAATCCGGCATCTATAAGTAATTGAAGCATTGAAGGCGTTATATCAAAGATTGCTAACTTGTTCTCCCTAATATAAGCTACAAACTGTTCCGGATCACTTCGTACTTCATTCGGAATAATATACAAACTTGAACCATAAAGCAGCATTTGTAATTGCTGAATAGATGCATCAAAGGCAATTGACGCATTTAAACCGACATGCATGTTAGATGGTATCTCATGTTCGAAAACCTCTTTTTGTAAACCATGCGACAAGTTTAGTACAGAATGATGCTGTATTAAGACACCCTTTGGATTCCCCGTCGATCCCGAAGTATAGATAACATACGCTAGGTTTTCTCCTGTTACTTCACATTTTGGTGAAAAAATGCTTTCTTTTGAAATCATTGCCTGATCCCTATCTAGACAAACTGCCTTGACTTCTTTGGGTATCCAACCTTCCAATGACTCATTCGTAACTAATACTTGGATTTCAGTGTCCTCCAAAATATATCGTAGGCGACTTTCTGGATATGATGGGTCCAATGGAACATATGCTGCTCCAGCCTTCCAGATCCCCATAATACTAACAATCATCTCAACTGAACGCTCAAAGCAAATTCCAACTAATGATTCAGTCCCAATCCCACATTGCTGAAGATAGTGGGCCAATTGATTAGCTTTTTCATTCAGCTCTCGATATGTTAACTGCTGTTTTTCATCTACCACTGCTACCGCATCAGGTGTACGATTTACTTGCTCTTCAAACAGCTGATGAATCGTACTTTCCTGTGGATATGCTACAGTATTATTATTCCACTCCTCCAACTGTTTTTGCTGTAATCCTGATAATATAGGCAACTTAGCTAATGATTTATCAGAATTCTCTACGATTACATTCAACCAGTTCCCAAAATGTTCAGCCATGGATTCAATAGTTAAGCTGTCAAATAAATCAGTTCTATAAACAAAAGTAAGTAATAAACCCTCTTCCACTTCTGCAGCAGTTAAACTTAAATCAAACTTAGCGATCGGAGCATTACTTTCCATTACTTCTATATTTCTTCCATGTAGTTCTGGTAGCTTCTGTCCCGTATTTTGCAAAGTAAACATGGTTTGGAAAATCGGAGAATGACTTGTATTTCGTTCAGGTTGGATAACCTCTACAATTTTCTCAAACGGAACATCTTGATACTCATACGCCTTCAATGCTTTTATCCGTACTTGAGATAACAACTCTTGAAATGCCGGTGCATTACTTAAATCAGCTCGATAAACCAAGGTGTTGACAAAGAAACCAATTAGCCCCTCAATTTCTCGATAATTTCGATTTGCAATTGGGCTGCCGACAATAATATCCGTTTGTCCCGTATAACAAGCAAGGAAACTTTGATACGATGCCAATAAGGTCATGAAAAGTGTGGCCCCTTCTTGACGACTTAGTTCGTTTAATTTATCCAGTAATGAGCGTGACAACAAAACATTATGAGTTAATCCATGGTGGGTTTGCACTGGCGGACGCGGACGATCCATTGGCAACATTAAGACTGGTAACTCACCAGATAATTCTTCCTTCCAATATGCAAGTTGTTGATATAGTACTTCATCTTTCAACCAGTCTCTTTGCCACTGAGCAAAATCGGCATATTGAACTGGTAGTGGTTCCAGCTCTGCTTGTTTTTCACCAATCGCATTCTCATAAAATGCCATCCATTCTTGAAGCAAGATTTCCATCGACCACCCATCCGAGATAATATGATGCATATTACACAGAAGAATCCATTCTTCTTCTGAAATTCTTATGAGTTTCCCACGGAATAATGGCCCTTGTTCTAAATCAAATGGAGATTCGACTTCAGTTTGAATCCATTGCTCCAACTTTCTTTCTCGCTCCTCTAATGAAAGCTTAGTTAAGTCCATTTGCAGAAGCGGACGGAAAACGTACGGTTGAATCTGCTGCACAGGATGGCCATCCTCTTCATAAAATACAGTCCGCAAAGATTCATGACGCTCTATCAACTGATTCCATCCCAACTCCAATGCCTCAGGTAACCAATTCCCTGTAAGACGGCATACCATTGGCATATTATAAAGTGCACTATTAGGTGCAAATTGATCAATAAACCATAAGCGCTGTTGGGCATAAGATAGTGGAATATTATTTCCACGTTCCATCGGCACCAATGGTGGAATTTCTCGTTTTTCATTCCCCTTACGTAACTGATCCATTCGTTTCGCTAATGCCTCGATCGTTGAATATTCGAACAGTTCACGTACTGGCAATTTGATTTGAAAGACTTCCTGTAAGCGTGAGACCACTTGTGTAGCAAGTAGAGAGTGACCACCAAGCTCAAAGAAAGAATCCTGAACACCAATGTCTCCTATTCCTAGCACTTGACTCCACACTGAAGCGATAAGTTCTTCCAGCGGAGTTCTTGGGTATACAGTATTTTCAGCGGATTGTTCACTAAGTATAGGCAATGCCTTCAAATCAAGTTTTCCATTCGGTGTAAGTGGTAAAAATTCCATCTCAATAAAGTTTGTTGGAACCATGTAATTTGGTAAATGTGTTTGTAGATGTTCTCGCCATTCATGGGCACTTCCTTCACCAACTACATAAGCTACTAATCTCTTATCACCTTGATTATCCTCTCGTACCAATACAACTGCTTCTTTCACAGAAGAATGTGCCTGCAAAACAGCTTCTATTTCTCCCAATTCAATCCGGAAACCACGAATTTTTACTTGGTCATCTATACGTCCATGGAACTGGAGATTACCATCAGAAAGATAACTTGCTTTGTCTCCTGTATAATAGAGACGTTCTCCTGACTTGAAAGGATGTGGAATAAATTTTTCCTTTGTAAGATCCGGACGATTAGCATATCCACGTGCAAGACTCTTCCCTCCAATATAGAGATCTCCAATTACGCCAATTGGTACTAGCTGAAGATGAGAATCTAACACATAAACTTCTGTATTTGCAATCGGTCGACCAATCGATGGCGTACCTGTTGTCACTCCTACAGGTACATAACAATCTGTGGTAACAACGGTATTTTCCGATGGACCATACTGATTAATTACCGCAAAAGGAATATCGTTAGATGGGTACTGCGTTAATTGATCCCCACCAGTAATGATAAAACGAAGATCCGTTTTATCTGGCCAAGATAATTTCAAGAGCCTTTCCAGAATAGGCGTAGGTGCAAAGCTAGCTGTTATTCGTGAATCAATGAGCCAGTCCCTTAGTGCTTCTGGATTAATTCTCAGTTCCTCTGTTGACAAGTAGAGTGCTGCGCCAGCAGTTAGATACGGCCAGATCTCCTGGACAGCCGAATCAAAAGCAACCCCTGCAATTTGAGTCGCACGATCCTCTGCTGAAATATGATAAACTTCCTGATGCCAAGAAACCATATTCATTAATGAGCGATATTCAACCATTACACCCTTCGGTTTTCCTGTAGAACCAGAGGTATAAACAATATAGGCTAAGTTCTCTGGATTTATTTGACGTGTAGGTGCGATTACGCTTTCCACCGTTAATTCTTCTAACCTCACCATTTCGACGTGTGCGAAATGTCCGTCTTGTCCTTCCGCCGTCACTACAAATTGAATTCCTGCATCTTCAATCATGTATTCTAACCTTGATTTTGGATACAACGGATCTAAAACGACATAAGCTCCACCAGCTTTTAAAATGCCTAGTAAACTTACCATCAGCTCAGCTGATCTCGGAAGATAAACCCCTACCACTGACTCTGGGGCTACTCCCTTTCGCTGTAAAACATTTGCCAACTGATTTGCTTGTGTATCCAATTCACCATAAGTCCACTGTTTTGTTTGATCAACTATCGCAATCGCATCAGGACGCCTTGCTACTTGCTCCTCAAATTTGTCGCAAATAAGACCCTGATGAGACATTTCCATTACAGTGTCATTCCATGTTTCTAATAACAAAGTACGCTCGGTTTCTGATAGCATGCTCAGGTCATGCAGCGGATTTTGTGGGCGATGAGAAACTTCATGTAGCCATTTCTCAAAGTGTCCTGCCATCCGTTCAATAGTAGTAGCATTGAATAAATCCTTATTGTACTCAAAAGTAAAAAGTAATCCCTCTTCCGTCTCAACTGCCATTACACTTAAATCAAACTTTGCAATTGGACTATGGCTTTCTATCATTTCAATACTTCTACTAGATAACACCGGTAACTCTTGTTTCATATTTTGCAAGATGAACATAGTCTGGAAAATTGGCGAATGACTTGTACTTCGCTCCGGTTGCACAACTTCTACAATTTTTTCAAATGGAATATCTTGATATTCATACGCCTTCAATGCCTTTTGACGAACCTGATACAGTACATCTTGAAATGTCGGTCTACCACTCAAATTAGCTCGATAAACCAGCGTGTTAACGAAGAAACCAATTAGTCCTTCAATTTCTCTATAATTCCGATTCGCAATTGGGCTTCCGACCAGAATATCTTCTTGTCCCGTATAACGAGATAGAAAGCTTTGATATGCAGCTAAAAGCGTCATGAAGAGCGTAGCCCCTTCTTTTCGACTAAGTTCATTCAATTTATCATGTAGCGTGCTTGGCAGAACCATAGTGTATGTCGACCCGTGATGAGTTTGTATTGCGGAACGCGGGCGATCCACAGGAAGTTGGAGTACAGGAAGCTCCCCAGACAATTCTTCCCTCCAATATTGGAGTTGTTGATCAAGCACCTCCTCCTTTAACCATCCTTTTTGCCACTGAGCAAAGTCGGCATATTGAACCGGTAATGGTTCAAGTTCCGCTATCTTTCCATCCGTTGCTTTCTCATAAAATGCCATCCATTCTTCAAGTAGGATTCCCATTGACCATCCATCTGAAATGATATGATGTAGAGTACAAAGGAGTATCCATTCTTCCTCTCCCACGTGCAAAATACTTGTCCTGATTAATGGACCCTCTGTTAAATCAAATGGTACTTCTGTTTCTTGTTGAATTAAACGTTTAACTTCTTCTTCTCGGTCTTCAGAAGAAAGCATAGTTAAATCCGTTTTCGGAATTGATTGAAAAGCATACGGTTCAATTTGCTGTACGGGTTGACCATTCACCTCTTGAAAGACCGTCCGCAGTGATTCATGACGTTCTATTAGTTGATTCCATCCCGTTTCCAATGCTTCAAGTAGCCAATTCCCTGTAAGACGGCATACCATTGGCATATTGTAAAGGGCACTATTAGGTGTAAATTGATCAATAAACCATAAACGTTGTTGGGCATAAGATAGTGGAATAGCTTCTCCTCGTTTCATTGGTATTAGTGGCGGAATCTCTCGTTTTTTATCTCCTTTACGTAACTGTTCTAATCGCTTTGCCAGTGACTCCACCGTTGTATATTCAAATAGTTCACGTACTGGTAATTCGATTTGAAAAATTCTCTGTAAACGTGACACTACTTGAGTAGCTAGTAGTGAATGACCACCGATTTCAAAAAAGGAATCCTGAACACTAATATTTTTTATTCCTAACACTTGGCTCCAAACGGAAACGATGAGCTCCTCCACTGGTGTTCGTGATAAAGTAATATCTTCACTTATGAACTGTTCTTCTAATTCCAATAATGCTTTCCGATTCACTTTACCATTTGGAGTGAGTGGCATACCTTCAATTTGGAAAAAGTATGCCGGAACCATATAATGTGGTAATTGCTTCTTGAGATATTCACGCCATTCTCCAGCATCCCCTTCACCCACTACATAAGCTACTAACTGCTTATCTCCTGGTCGTTCTTCCTTCACCAACACGACTGCCTCTTTTACAGATGAGTGATCATGTAAAGCTGCTTCAATTTCTCCCAATTCAATTCGGAATCCTCTAATTTTAACTTGGTTATCTATTCTTCCAATATATTCTAAGTTACGATCATTCATATATCTCACCAAGTCACCCGTTCGATATAATCGTTCCCCGTCCTTAAAAGGATGCGGAATAAAACGTTCAGTAGTTAAATCCGGTCGATTGAAGTAGCCACGTGCCAATCCTACTCCTCCAAGGTAAAGTTCCCCTGCCACACCAATCGGGACCACTTGTTGATATTGATCTAACACATACAACTCTGTATTATCAATTGGACGACCAATCGGAATAATCATTGCTTCTTTTTCTAAATCACAATCGTAATAAGTAACATCCACAGTCGCTTCAGTAGGACCATACAAGTTAATTAACTTTGTTTGCTGAGCATTGTAAAAGATCCCCTTAAACCGGCGAACCTGTTCAGTGTTTAACGCTTCTCCACTAGTAAAAACTTGAATTAAAGACGATACATCCCTTTTCGAATTATATAATTCCATATAATCTAAGAAAGTAGATAACATCGACGGAACAAAATGCATGGTGGACACACGGTATCGTTCAATATACTCCTCAATCACCGCAGGATCTTTCTCTCCTCCTGGTGGAAGTAAACAAACACGTGCTCCTACAAATGACCACCAAAATAATTCCCAGACAGAAACATCAAACGAAAACGGTGTCTTTTGTAGGATTGTATCCTCCTCAGACAATGGGTATTTTTTCTGCATCCACTGTAGGCGATTGATAACAGAATGATGTTCAATCATTACCCCCTTTGGATTTCCTGTCGAACCCGAAGTGTATATAATATAGGCTAAGTTATTTGCTGTTACTCCACTCACCGGAGCTAAATTACTCTCTTTAGAAATCATTACTTGATCCCGGTCTAAACAAATTGCTTGAATATCTTTAGGTAACCAGTCCTGTAGTGCCTCTTTTGTTAACAGCACTTGAATTTGTGAATTCTCCAAAATATATCTCAGGCGGTTTTCAGGATAACTTGGGTCCAGTGGGACATAAGCCCCACCTGCCTTCAAAATCCCAAAGAGACCGATAATCATATCAGGAGAACGTTCAATACATATACCAACTAATGATTCAGGTCCGATACCTCGTTTTTGTAGAAAATGTGCCAATTGATTCGATTTTTCATTTAGTTCTTGATACGTTAGCTTTCCACCCTCATAAACTACCGCCACTGCGTCAGGTGTCCGTGCAACTTGCTGCTCAAATAGCTCATGAATCATACAATCATGACCATAAACTACGTCCGTATCATTCCATTCTTCTAGGAGTTGTTTTTGCTCAGTATCCGATAACATTGACAGCTTTGTATATGATTCATCTGGATGATACGTGATTTCATTTAGCCAGTTCTCAAAATGTCCTGCCATACGTGCAATGGTACTACTATCAAATAAATCCGTGTTGTATTCAAATGAGACGAATAGACCTTCTTCCACTTCGTAGGCAGTTAAGCTCAAATCAAATTTAGCAATAGACATATTACTTTCTACCATTTCAATACTTCTATCAGGCAAATCTAGTCGTTCTTGTTTTATATTCTGTAGCGTAAACATGGTCTGAAATATAGGGGAATGACTCATGCTTCGTTCAGGTTGCACAGCTTCTACCACTTTTTCAAATGGTATATCTTGATATTCGTAAGCTTTTAACGCCTTTTTCTTTGTTTGGTTCAAAATCTCCCGAAAAGTAGGGGTGCCACTCAAATCTGATCGATAAACCAACGTATTAACAAAGAAACCAATTAATCCTTCTACTCCCTTATGGTTCCGATTTGCAATCGGGCTACCAACTAGAATATCTTTTTGTCCCGTATAACGAGCAAGAAAGCTCTGGTATGCGGCCATTAAAGTCATAAATAAAGTGGACCCTTCTTGTCGACTTATATCCTTCAATTGACTGAGCAATTTATAAGGAAAAATCACATGATGCGCAGCCCCAGAGTAAGTCTGCTTAACCGGTCGAGGTCGATCCACTGGCAGTTGTAAGATAGGAAGCTCACCAGACAATTCTTCCTGCCAATACGTAAGCTGACGATTTAGCACATCACCTTGTAACCACCCCTTTTGCCACTTCGCAAAGTCTGCATATTGAATAGATAATGAACTTAATTTAGCAGGATTTCCGCCCGTTTCTTCTTCATAGAAAGCAAGGCATTCATTCATGAATATACCAATGGACCAAGCATCAGAAATAATATGATGCATCGTACACAGTAATAACCATTCATCCTTCTCTAATTGAACAAGCTGATTACGAATTAAAGGACCATTCATTAAATCAAATGGTTCTTGCGCTTCTCTCGCAATTAAACTATCTACCTCTTTTTCTTTTACTTCTAGAGGAAGTTGAGAGTAATCCCTTACAGGTAATGCTCTAGGAAGGAATTCGACAATTTGTTGCACAGGCTGTTCTCCTATTTCTTTAAAAACAGTTCGTAATGATTCATGACGTTCAATGAGTCGATTGAATCCCTTCTCTAATGCTTCAGGTATCCAATTTCCTTTTAGATGCCATACTGTTGGAATATTATATAAAGAACTGTTTGGGTTAAATCTGTCCATAAACCACAAACGTTGTTGTGCATAAGACAACGGGAGTGCTTCTTTATTCTCCTTTTTTTGCATTTGCTTCTGAAGCCATGCTCTCTTCTCAGGAGAAAGTGAACTCAGCTTTGCAAGTAAATCACTTCTCATTTTTTTACCCCTTCCTCAATCAAATTACTCTCAAATATCCCTTGTGCTTCTTCCTCTGATAACTCTTCTAATTGCTTAAGCAGTTCCAGTAATTCTTCATCATTACTGACTTCTGCTTCTTTTTGAATATAATCTTGAAGGCTTATATTCTCCTTACTATCATTCTGCATTTCTTGATTTTTGTTATCGAGCAATTGATCAATCTGTTCTGCCAATTGCTGCACCGTATGAAACATAAATAAATCATGCAATGGTATCTCGATTCCAAAAGCCTCTTTAAGATTGGAAACAGCTTGCGTAGCAAGTAATGAATGTCCACCAATTTCAAAAAACGAATCTTGAATTCCGATGTTTTCCATACCTAAAACTTCATGCCATATCGAAACAATTGTTTTTTCCGTAGACGTACGAGGAGCAATATAACAACTTGCTATCTCCTGCTTCTCTGGTGCTGGTAAAGCCTTCCTATCAATTTTCCCATTAGGAGTAAGTGGAAATGCATTTAATCCAACAAAATAGGATGGAATCATATAGTTTGGTAGTTGTTCCTTGAGATAATCACGCCACTTTTGAGCATCCCCGTCTCCTACAACATAGGCAATCAAACGTGGATCGCCAGGATAATCTTCCCGCACCATCACAATAGCTTCGTTAACTAATGTATGCTTTTGTAATACCGCTTCGATTTCTCCTAGTTCAATCCGGAACCCACGAATTTTCACCTGATGATCAATTCGTCCAACATACTCCAAATTTCCATCCGGCAAATACCTTACTAGATCTCCAGTCCGGTATACTCGCTCGTCTTCTTTAAACGGATGCGTTATAAATCGATTTTTCGTTAAGTCAGGGCGTTTTAAATATCCACGTGCTAACCCTGATCCACCAATGTACAACTCACCAACTACACCAATTGGAACCATTTTTTGTTCAGCACTCAATACATATACTTCTGTATTGAAGATTGGTTTACCAATTGGTGGTACCCTATGCATGACACCCTTTTCTAATTCCATATACGTGGAATACGTAGTATCTTCAGACGGTCCATATAAGTTGAACACCTTCTCAATCGTACTTCTCTCGTATAAATCTTGAACAAGCGGATATGGTAACGGTTCTCCAGCCAAATTCATTACCTTTACTGAAGAAGGAATTGTTTTTGCTCGAACCAGTTCCTTTGCTGCCGATGGCACAGTATTAACCAAAGTCACACCTTTGGTAGACAACTTGTCTAGATGTAGAGCATTTTCAGCGACAATCACCTTACCACCCATCGTTAAGGGAACAAATACTTCAAAAACAGATAAATCAAAAGATAGTGAAGTTGAAGCTAATACTCCCGCTAATTCCTTTCGAGAATACGTATGATGCGCCCAATGAATCATTGTTACTGTATTCCTGTGCTCAATCATTACTCCCTTTGGATTTCCCGTGGAACCTGAAGTATAGATAATATAGGCTAAGTTATCACCCGTCACTTCACTCGTGCATACCGTAGTAACTTCTTGTTCTATTTCTACTCGATTACGATCAATACAAATAACGTTAACGAATGTAGGTATAACCATTTTTTGTTGTAACTTTTCCTGTGTCACCAGTACCTTTATTTGAGCATCTTCTAAAATGTACTGCAGTCGACTTTCCGGATACGCTGGATCAATTGGGACATATGCTCCTCCCGCCTTCATAATTCCTAAGAGACCGACAATCATCTCGGATGAACGTGTAACGCAAATCCCAACTAATGATTCGCATGTTACACCATTTTTTTGTAAATAATGTGCCAACTGATTCGAGCGTTCGTCCAACTCTCGATATGTTAGTTCTTCATCTTCGCACACTACTGCAATTGCTTCTGGTGTTTTTTCCACTTGTTCTTCAAACATTGTATGAATCGTACTATCTTCTATATCTATAACGGCTGATTCATTCCATTCCTCTAGTAGTTGCTTATATTCCACTTTCGATAACATATTCAATTCTGATAATAAACATTTTGGATAAGAGGCAATTTGATTTAACCAATGTTCAAAATGATTTACCATACGTTTAATGGTTGTATCATTAAACAAATCAGTATTATATTCAAAGGTTAGTGATAATCCTTCTTCCGTCTCAGAAGCAAATAAACTCAAATCAAATTTGGCAACAGAAACATAGCTTTCCATGAGTTCCATTTGTCTTTCGGATAGCTGAAGAAACTCTTGTTTCGTATTCTGTAAAGTAAACATAGTTTGGAATATTGGTGAATGACTTGTATTCCGTTCAGGTTTTACGGATTCTACCACTTTCTCAAATGGGATGTCCTGATACTCGTATGCTTTTAGTGCTTTTTTTCTTATCTGCGACAATAGTTCTTGGAACGTCGGATTTCCACTGAAATCAGCTCGATAAACTAACGTATTTGCAAAGAATCCTATTAATCCCTCAATCTCTTTCACATTTCGATTAGCGATGGGGCTTCCAACTATAATGTCGTCCTGTCCTGTATAACGAGAAAGGAAGCTTTGATACGCTGCCATCAATGTCATAAATAAAGTGCATCCTTCTTGCAAACTTAAATCTTTGAGCTTTTCCTGTAAGGAATTCGCCACTATTAAGGACTGACTTGCACCACGATGGGTTTGAACTGCAGGTCGAGGACGATCCATCGGTAATTGTAAAACCGGTAGTTCCCCAGATAATTCTTCCTTCCAATATTGAAGATGCTGATTCAAACTCTCCTCTTTTTGCCATTCCTTCTGCCACATAACAAAATCTGCATATTGGATAGATAACTCCTTCAATTCCACTGGTTTTCCGGTTAGTGCTCCTTCATAAAAAGCCATCCATTCTTCAAGTAAGATTCCCATTGACCATCCATCTGAAATAATATGATGCATCGTACAAATGAGAACCCATTCTTCCCTGTCCACTTTCAATATTCGTGTTCGAATCAGAGGACCTTGTCCAAAATGAAATGGTTCCTCCGCCTCGTTTTGAATAAGGCGTTTCATTTCTCTTTCCCTATCTTCCAAAGAAAGATCTGTTAGATTCGTTTGAGGAATATGCCTGAACACATGAGATTGAACTTGTTGAAAAGGTTCACCCTCTTGTTCTAGAATTGTCGTCCTTAATGATTCATGACGCTCCAACAATTGATTCCATCCGACCTCCAATGCTTCAATTGACCATTCACCTGTTAAGCGACACGCTGCATGGATATTGTACATAGCACTATTTGGCATTAATTGATCAATGAACCATAGACGTTTCTGCGCATAGGAAAGTGGGATAACTTCTTCTCGTTTCATAGGTACAAGAGGAGCAACCTCTCGTTTTTTATCTTCTTTTCGTAACTGATCCACTCGTTTCGCCAATGCTTCCACTGTATCGTGCTTGAAAAGTTCACGTAATGGAATTTTAATTTGGAACAGTTCTTGCAATCGAGAGACAATTTGAGTAGCAAGTAGTGAGTGCCCACCACGTTCAAAGAAGGAATCCTGAATGCCAATATTTTCTGTTCCTAACACTTGACTCCAAACCGAGGCAATAAGCTCTTCCGATGGCGTCCGAGGTAGCACATTTAAATCTTCAATAGCTTGCTCATCAGGTGCTGGCAAGGCCTTTCGGTCAATTTTCCCATTTGGAGTAAGCGGGAAGTGTTCTAACTCTATAAAGTGCGCTGGAATCATATGATTTGGTAATTGTTTTTGTAAATACTCTCTCCACTCCTCGGTATTTCCATCGCTTATTACATATGCAACCAATCGTTGATCACCTGGACGATCTTCTCTAACTAATACGACAGCCTCTTTAATAAACGAACATTTTTCTAAAGTCGCTTCAATTTCTCCTAATTCAATCCTAAAACCACGCATTTTGACTTGGTGGTCCATTCTACCTATAAATTCTAAATTTCCATCAGTTAAATATCTTACTGAATCTCCTGTTCGATATAGTCGTTCCCCAAATCGATATGGATGCGAAACGAATTTTTCAGCAGTAAGATTCGGACGATTTAAGTATCCACGTGCTAAACCAGCACCACCAATATATAACTCACCCTCAATTCCTATTGATTGCAAGCGTTGATTTTGGTCTAATACATATAATTGCGTGTTCTGTATTGGCTGCCCAATAGAAACAAATTCTTGATTAGGCTGAATATCAAATGCATTCACATAAATAGTGGCTTCAGTTGGCCCATAAAAGTTGGTTAATTTCACTTGTCCACTATAATTCCATTTCTGTTGAAATCGTCTAACCAACCCTGAACTTAGTTCTTCTCCACCAGAAAATACATGGCGTACGGACGAACAATTCATGTTCAATTCAATATGATTGAAGTGGTCTAAGAAAACAGATAACATCGAAGGTACAAATTGAACTATAGTAACCTGATGTTGTTTAATCACTTCAGCTATAATAGAAGGATCTTTTTCTCCACCTGGAGGTAGGAAAGATACACTTGCACCAACGTGAATGCCCCAAAACAATTCCCAAACAGAGACATCAAATGAGAATGGCGTTTTCTGCAAGACCACATCCTTTTCAGAAAGCGGATATTTATGTTGCATCCATTCTAGATAATTAATTACTGAATGATGCTCAATCATTACTCCCTTTGGATTCCCTGTAGATCCTGAAGTATACATAACATACGCTAAATTTTCTCCTGTTACACCACTTATACATGGGGTTGATTCTTCTTTTTCAATTGCAGTGTAATCTTTATTCATACAAATCGTTTCTATATTTTCAGATACAAACAAATTTTTAGAATTCTCTTCCGTCACTAGTACTTCGATTCCAGCATCCTCTAATATATATCGAAGTCGACTCTCTGGATAAGTAGGGTCAAGTGGAACATACGCTGCTCCTGATTTTAGAATACCTAATAACGCTATCATCATTTGTAATGAACGTTCCATATATACCCCAACTAGAGACTCTGGGCCTACACCATGCTTTTGTAGATAATGAGCTAGCTGATTTGCACGCTTCTCCAACTCTTTATAGGTAATTTGTTCATTTTCGTAACTAGCCGCGATTGCTTCCGGTGTTTTTTTAACTTGCTCCTCAAACATCGTATGAATCATGCCTTCAGCCGAATAATTAAATTGAGTATGATTCCATTCCTCTAGTAACTGTATCTGTTCTTCTTCTGTTAAATGAGTAATTTCAAATAGTTTTGAATCTAGGCTCTTCGTCATCTGAATTAATATTTGCAATAAGTGATTCTGAATCAGATTTATTGTTTCTTCATTAAAATAGCTTCGATCATACATCAACTTTAAAGTAATTTTCTTACCGGGCATTACAATGAGTGTTAAAGGATAATTTGTTTGTTCCGTGCTTGTAACATCTAGTAATCTTAAATCATCATTTCTCTCACCTTGAATTGGATAATTTTCAAACACATACAAGGTATGGAATAAGGAGCTATTTCGCGGAACCTCACTCCAGCCTTGAATATCTATCAACGAATTATACTCATACTGTCTTCGTTCCATTTCTTTCATTTGTATTTTACGAAGCCAATCTACTACTGATGTATTATCCGTTAATCGAATTCTGGTAGGTAATGTGTTAATAAATAGCCCCACCATATTCTCTGCTCCCATTAAATCAGTAGGACGTCCAGCGCTAGTTACGCCAAATACGACGTCACTGTCACCGCTATACCTACTCATCAAATAAGCCCATGCACCTTGTACTAACGTATTCAACGTTAATCGACTATTTCGTACCCACTCTTGTAACTTCTCAGTAAGTTTCTCAGATACTTGATAAACACACTCTCCATAGCCCTTCTCTTGTCCTTGATCCTTTCTTTCCATTGCTAATGGCGTAGGTGCATAGAACCCTTTTAATTCTTCTTTCCAAAATTCCTCTGCTTGACTTTGATCTTGTTTATTTATCCACTGGATATATTTTTTATAAGGAAGAGATTTAGGAAGAGTCAATAATTCTCCCTTTATCATCTTGAGATAAACTTCCATCACTTCACTAAAGACCAATGACACACTCCATCCATCTAGCAAAATATGATGATGTGTCCAAATAATTCTCGTTTCCTCTTTTGCTTCTTTAATCGCAGTGACTCTCATCAATGGTGCTTCATCCAATAAAAATCCTTTTCTACGATCTACATTCAAAAACTGTTGTAATTTCTTCACCCTTTCCTCATGTGGATAGGTGCTCCAATCCTCTTGATGAATAGTAAAAGGAAGACGTTGGTAAACCGCTTGTAGTGGCTTTTCTACTTCCTCCCATACAAATACTGAACGTAAAACCTCATGTCGATTAATAACATATTCCCAAGCCTTTTCAAAAGTATCAACATCCAATTGCCCCCCGAGCAAGAAACCTACTTGTACAATATAGGAAAAAGAATGTTCATCATCTTGATCGTATAAAGTATGAAACAGTATTCCTTTTTGCAAAGGTGATAAACCATATATATCAATAACGTCTCCCATTTTTACACCCTCTTCTTTGTTAATTTAAGTAATACTTTGCTCAAGCTTTCTTCCGTAAGATCCTCTGCATCAGCAAAATCTGATACCGTAAAAGCAGACTCTGTTGTTGGTTTATTTATAAGTTGACGAAGATGCCTCAACATACCATCTGCTATCACTTGAATTTTTAATTTAGAAAACTGTTCCCTACTATACATCCAAATAAAATGTAACTTTTCATCTTTCACCATTCCGATAACATCAATTAGATGAGATGGTTTGGAATCTGGAGCATGATCTAAAAATGTAAATCCTGTCTCTTGCATAAACAAAGAGCCCCTTGAAAACACCTGATCAAATTGGCCCAAATAGTTAAAGCTTATTGAAGGCTTTTGCTGATAAAACGGAAGTAATCCTTTATTCAAGTAACGTAAAATACCATAGTCAACTCCGCGATTTGGAATTCGACGCAATTGCTCTTTGACTGCCTTTAACCCTTCAATAGGTGTCTGAGTTCCTTGAAAATTGAGATGAACGGGATAAATACTCGTGAACCAGCCCACTGTCCTTGATAAATCAATACCTTCAATCATCTCTTCTCTCCCGTGTCCTTCTAGATGAATAGAAACGGTTTGCTGATTTGTACAATCGACGATAGCTTGTCCTAATGCCGTTAATAGTACCTCATCAATCCTTGTCTTATGAGTGACTAGAACTTCGTGAAACAATGCTTGTGTTTCTTCTATTCCTAAAGTCCCCGTCACTTGATCAATCGATTCTTCTGTCGTTTCTTGTATTGGATAGTCCATTGGAATTTTCATCGTTTCTTTTTCTACTTGTTCATTCCAATAATCCTTTACTTCTTTTGAAATACCCGAATCACTGTATGTCTGAAGTCGTTCAGACCATTCTTTAAAAGATGTACTTTTCGCAGGTAAGCGAATTTCTTGACCTTGTTTCATCTGGTTATATACCACCTGTAAATCTTCCAATAGAATCCTCCATGACACTCCATCTACTACTAAATGATGTATCACCCAGAATATTCGATCATTTTCAGTCAAGTTATCTTCAAAGTACACTACTTTCATTAACGGACCAGTAATTAAATTGAAACTAGCTTGATGAATATTCATCTCTTCTTGTATTATTTTATTCCACTCTTTTTCATTAACTTGATTCCGTTTTACAACATGGAGTACTGACAGCTCATCAGTCCCTTCATTTCTCTGCCTCCACGTTCCGTTTGGTAACTGTTCGTACCGGAAACGTAAAGCATCATGATGTTTCAGTAAATTTAATATCGCTCCCTCTAGTAATTTCACATCCAATCTTTCTTTTACTCTTAAAAGCATTGATTGATTCCAATGCTCTGTATGTGGATGTTCTTGCTCGAAGAACCAGCACTGAATTGGAGTAAGAGGCACATCACCTATCACAATTCCCTGCTCCGCTTGTACTCCCTGCGTTTCTATAGCCACTTGTGCCAGCTCAGCGATAGTTGGGCATTCAAACATTTGCTTTGGAGTAAGTTTTAACCCCACTTGACTTGCTTGAGATATGATTTGAATACTGAGAATCGAGTCGCCACCAATTTCAAAGAAATTATCATAGATTCCCACCTTTTTAACACCTAATACTCTCTTCCAAATGGTAGTTAGTATTTGTTCGTTACTATTCCGAGGGCCAACACATTCACTATTAATCTGCGTTTCCTCCGGCATAGGTAAGGCCTCACGATCAACTTTACCGTTAGCTGTAAGTGGAATAGCTTCCATCGCCACAAATCCCGAAGGAACCATATAACTTGGTAGTTTCGCTTTAAGATACTCTCTCCACGCATCTACATTTCCATCTCCTACAACATATGCTACTAATCGTTTATCGCCTGGCTGATCTTCTCTTACAATTACAACTACCTCTTTTACATATGCATATGTATGTAAAGTAGACTCAATTTCCCCAATCTCAATTCGGAAACCACGTATTTTAACCTGATGATCAATTCTTCCACGATAATCTAGATTCCCATCTGGCAAATACCTCGCTAAGTCTCCTGTCCGGTATAATCTTGCTTTCAGATCACTACTAAATGGATGAGATATAAAACGCTCTGCTGTTAATTCAGGTCTATTTAAATACCCACGTGCAAGCCCTGCCCCGCCAATATAAAGTTCACCATCAACACCTATAGGAACAGGTTGTTGATAAGCGTCTAGTATATACACTTCTAAATCGGGAATCCGCTTTCCAATATTACTTCTTGAAGCCTGCTGCACATCATCTAAAGTAATTGGATAATATGTAACATGAACTGTAGTTTCTGTAATTCCATACATATTAATTAACTGTGGGTTTTTCTCCCCATACCTTTGAAACCACGGTAACAAGCTAGTAGGTTCTAACGCTTCTCCGCCAAATATGACATAACGCAGCTGCAAATTTTTATTCTCATCTTCTTGTTCACACACTTGTATTAATTGTCGAAATGCGGAAGGTGTCTGATTTAGAACTGTGACTTCTTCCTCCACCAATAATTGATAAAAATCCTTAGGTGATCGACTAATCCAGTACGGAACAACAACTAATTTTCCACCATATAATAATGCTCCCCAAATTTCCCATACTGAGAAATCAAATGCATACGAATGAAAAAGCGTCCAAGTATCTTTTTCATTAAACTGATACCAACAATCCGTCGATTTAAATAACCGAATGACATTGTGATGCTCTATCATAACGCCCTTTGGATTTCCCGTTGATCCCGAAGTATAGATTACATATGCCAGATTTTGGGGACCGACACCAGAAACCGGCAAAGTCTTACTTTCTTTCCCAATCTCATCTTGATCACGATCCAGGCAAATCGACTCAACATTTTCTGGTAACCAGTTCAATTCTTTTAAACTTTCTTGCGTTACGAATAACTGAATGCTAGCATCTTCTAAAATATATTGAAGTCGTTGCTCTGGATATGTTGGATCAAGTGGAACATAAGCCCCACCAGCCTTTAAAATCCCTAAAATACCTACAATCATCTCGTGGGAACGTTCAACGCACAGTCCAACTAAAGTATCAGGTCCTACTCCTTTTTTCTGCAGATAATGAGCTAACTGGTTTGCACGTCCATTAAGCTCCTTATAAGTAATTTTTTCTTTTTCATACGTAACTGCAATAGCATTTGGATAAATCATCGCTTGCCGTTCGAACATTTCATGAATAGTTACTTGAGGCGGGACATCCAGTTTAGGATTGTTGAACTCAACTAAACTTTTTCTTTTATCTTCCTCAGAAATGATTTCTATTTCAGCCACCTTCTGCTTTGGGTTTTCAAAAGTGTTTTCCATTATCGCTAACATCACGTTAAAAAACCGTTTTATCTCTTCCTTAGAAAATAGCTCCTCACGATAATCAATATGTACATGTAAAGAGTCTATATCAATTAGATTTTCAATATGCACTGCAAAATCTTGTACTTCTTCACGGTTTGGAATCCATAGTGAGTCACCACTTTCATCACGATCCCTATAATCAATCGTAGTTCCGAAAAGTCTCACATTACTGTTATTCTCTTTATTAATCTGCTTTAATAACAAATCAAATGGATATTTCTGGTGCCTTAATGATTTACTTTGTTTTCTGGACACCCTACTAATAAATGAAAGTACTTCTTCTTCTGGATCAATATCCATTCTTAAAGGAACTGTACTCACCATCATTCCAATCAATTTTCGTTCCATTTTAGTCATACGGTTTCCGTAAGCCATTCCTAAACCAATATCAAGCGATGAGGTCCACCGATACATGGACAACGAGAAAGCAGCAACAAAAAGGGTGTATAAACTAAAATTGTAATCTTCAGAAAATTCTTCTATCTTTCTCTTCAAATGCTCCGTTAATATAAACGTCTCACGTGATGCTTTGGTACTAACTTGGTACGTATTATAAGGCTTCAATCCAGTCACAGATGACAGTGTTTTAAATTCCTCTAGCCAAAATTTTTGATCTTTTTGAAAGCGACTACTATTCAAGTATGTTTGTTCATTGGTCAGAAATTGAACATATGAATTTTTAATTTCGCCTTCCTCATTCTCGTTATGCATGTCATAATAATATTTTGCAATCTGCTCAGTAAATATTTGAATTGATAAACCATCCATAATAATATGATGAACATTTCCAAAGACTGCACATTCATTATCGTTTAATTTTATTAAAGCGAAATAGTATAAATTTGAATTAAATAATGTAAACGTTTCTTTTGTTTTCTGCTCAATCCATTCCTCAAGCAAATTTGTATTCTCCACATTACTGAAATCAAAAAACTCAAATTCTTGTTCTTCATGTTTAGTAAAATATTGTTTCGGTTCCTGATGCCCATTTTCTTTTAACCTAATGCACAGACCGTCATTTTCACTGATAACGCGATTCACAACTTGGTTTAAATTTGAATAGTTCATTTTTCGATGAAGTTTAAATAAAAATCTTAAATTACATATTCCTTTATCAGAATGAACAACTTCTGTATACCATATTCTTCGCTGCGGGTGGCTTAATGGATAACATTCCTCATTGGTCATAAAAATCTTCCCTTCAAAAATTATTTGCTCTTATAGGTTCGTGTTTATGTTTAGCCCATAAATATTTCTGCAGTGAAACTCCAATTACTCCAATAATAACAAGCCCAATCCCTCCATAAACATAGAGTTGAGTTACTCCAAATAAATGCACTAATGGGCCACTCATAGCAGGGGAAATAATTAAAACTGCGTTTGTTAAACTGCTTTGTATACCAAATACTCTTCCTACTTGATCTTGATCGGATTCTATTTGTAATATGACTTGATTAGATACAAGCATCAGCCCACTTCCAATACCAGCGATAAAACTAATTAAATAGGCTAAAACGAAGACCGTACCGGGCGTTATCAAACCAATCCCCCCAAAACCAATTCCCATTAAAACCATACCTCCACATACTACCCAGCCATATTGAAATTGTTTTAATTTCTGAGTTAGTAATGCACCAAGTATTCCGCCAAGACCAATAATAGAAATGATATATCCCATTTTACTTTTATCATGTGGGAATAAGCTCTTAAATAAAGTTGGGAATTGTGAGTCTACTAATTGTAATACTGCCATGGCTATTGTAACGAAAATCATGGTTGATAATATTATCCGATTAGATAACACATAGCCCCACCCTTGTACCCAAGCGGTCCAAGTACTTTGTTTTTGCTTTTCAACAAATTCTTTCGATATAGTTTCTTTAAATTTTATTGTGGGTATGAGAACTAAGGTAGCTAATAAACAACTTATAGCTCTTATAATGAGGCAGAACTCTGGTTGAAACCAACTCAGCAACATGCCCCCTATAAGTGGGCCTACTATCTTTGTACCCTGCTCTACTATTCCGTTGATACTTACTGCTTTAGTAAGCAAGTCCGGGGATACAATCTGTCTTGTTAGTGTTTGCTGTGCAGGATAATAGAAAACAATAAAAATGGAACGAATCATTAATGCCACTAAGAGCCAGTGGATATCTTGTACAAATAAAAGAGCAATTGTTATTAGACCAACCATTAGATTACAGAACATCATAATTGGAATTTTTCTAAAACGATCTGCAATAACACCTGCCCATGAGCCAAAAATAATTCCAGGAAGTGCATATGCAACAGGAATCAATCCAATCATAGTAGGATCTACTTCCCATTCAAACCCAACCATAGTCATAATCGCTAACATATCAATAAAAACACCAAGCATAAGCAATGAATAGGCAGAGAAAACTTGTAAATAAACCCTATTTCCTAATAGGCCTTTTGAATCAGTAGTTTTCATAAAAGCAAGCTCCTTAGGTTACTAATATAAACGCTTTTGCGTATAAGGTACCTCTTTATTAAACTTAATTAATCATTATTGACATCTCACCTAGAATTTAACTTCGTCAAAACTCAAACCACTCTTGTTTTTCATATATTTAAAATAGTCAGACAAACGAAAGCGTACCTATTTCTTCATTTTTATATCAACTGTTACAAAATATATCTTTACCTTACACTAATAACAGCTAAACGTTTCCTTAATATAACCCTTTACAGTCGTTTGCACATTCAATTCACATCCTTTTTAAAGTTGGCTTTTTTCTATCTCAAATACTATCACACAAATATTTCACCTACTATATTCATAAAGTTGAAATATTTGAATCAGAAAATTCGGATAAAA
>NZ_JBNLYC010000055.1:0-28399 GCF_050172015.1 Bacillus sp. GMa5/1
TAATATTTTCATGGAACCTTCTCCTTTGACATGCTCTATTTTATTAATATATGGGGGTAAGTTTGAATCAATTACATATTATAGGATGATATATATTACCTTCGAAGTAAGTTAAGCCTGAATCATTTGTTAAAGTATTATATATTCATTCGACAAGTACGTTTAAAGACCTTGCAAGTCATTTGATGAAAATAAAAATAGCCCCTCTCTTACAATAAGAGAAGGGCTATTTACATTACTTAAATTATTTTACAATGTGAATTGGCATTCCAAGAGCAACTTCAGCTGCTTCCATTGTGATTTCACCTAATGTTGGGTGAGCATGGATTGTTTGAGCGATATCTTCAGCTGTCATTCCAGCTTCGATAGCTAAACCAATCTCAGAAATAATATCAGAAGCACCTGCACCTGCAACTTGAGCACCTACAAGAAGACCATCTTCTTTACGTGTTACAAGTTGTAGGAAACCGTCAGTGCTGTTTAATGATAATGCACGACCGTTAGCAGCGAATGGGAACTTAGATACAGTTACAGTCATTCCAGCTTCTTCAGCTTGTTTTTTAGTGTAACCAACAGATGCTAGTTCTGGATCAGTGAAGCATACTGCAGGAATTCCGATGTAATCGATAGCTGATGCATGGCCACTAATTGCTTCTACAGCTACTTTACCTTCGTAAGAAGCTTTGTGAGCTAATGGTGGTCCAGGAACGATATCACCGATTGCATAGATGTTTGGTACATTTGTACGACATTGCTCATCGATTTCGATGATGCCGCGGTCAGTCATTTTAACTCCAACTTGCTCAAGACCGATTTCTTGAGTGTTTGGACGACGACCTACAGTTACTAATACGTAATCTGCTTCTACAGTTTGGATTTCACCTTTAACTTCAAAGCTAACTTTTACGCCAGTTTCTGTTTCTTCAACGCCTTTAGCCATAGCTTTTGTATGGATATTTACGTTACCTTTTTTCTGTAGAGCACGTTTAACAACAGAGCTCATAGCTTTTTCGAAACCAGCTAAGATTTCGTCGCCAGCTTCTACTACAGTAACTTCTGTACCGAAGTTAGCATATGCAGTACCTAATTCCATACCGATGTAACCGCCGCCGATTACAACAAGTTTTTTAGGAATTTCAGGTAAGCTTAAAGCACCTGTAGAGTTGATAACACGTTTAGAGTATTTGAATCCTGGAATTTCGATTGGTGTAGAACCAGTTGCAAGAACAGCATTTTTAAACGTATAAGTTTGAGCTGCATCTTCAGTCATAACGCGTAATGTATTAGCATCTACGAAGTAAGCTTCACCGCGAATGATTTCAACTTTGTTACCTTTAAGAAGGCCTTCAACACCGCCAGTTAATTTCTTAACTACGCCGTTTTTCCATTCTTGAACTTTTGTAAAGTCAACTTTTACGTTTTCTGCAGTAATACCCATGTCATCAGAATGCATTGCATTCTCATAACGATGACCTGCATTGATTAACGCTTTTGAAGGAATACATCCAACGTTTAAGCATACGCCACCAAGGTTAGCTTTTTCAATGATTGCTACCTTTTGACCTAATTGTGCTGCACGAATTGCCGCAACGTATCCACCAGGACCTGCACCAACAACGACTGTATCTAATTCAATTGGGAAATCTCCTACTACCATTGTTATTACGCCTCCATTACTAATAATTGTGGGTCATTCAATAGACGTTTAATTTGGTTTAACGCTTTTTGAGCAGTTGCACCGTCAATTAAACGATGGTCAAAGCTTAGAGATAATGCTAATACTGGAGCTGCAACGATCTCACCGTTTTTCACAACTGGTTTTTCAGCGATACGGCCGATACCAAGGATTGCTACTTCTGGGTGGTTGATAACTGGAGTGAACCATTGTCCACCTGCAGAACCAATGTTTGTAATTGTGCAAGAAGCACCTTTCATTTCAGCTGGAGCTAGACGACCTTCACGTGCTTTACCAGCAAGATCATTGATCTCGTTAGAGATTGTGAAGATAGACTTACGATCTGTATCTTTAACAACTGGTACTAATAGACCTTTGTCTGTATCAGCTGCGATACCGATGTTGAAGTAATGTTTATGAACTACTTCTTGAGATGCATCGTCTAAAGAAGTGTTTAACATTGGGTATTCACGTAATGCAGATGTTAAAGCTTTAACAACGTACGGAAGGTAAGTTAATTTAATACCTTTGTCAGCTGCTACTGCTTTGAACTTCTTACGGTGAGCAACAAGTTCTGTTACATCTACTTCGTCCATTAATGTTACGTGAGGAGCTGTGTGTTTAGAGTTAACCATTGCTTTCGCAATCGCTTTACGGATACCACTCATTTTCTCACGAGTTTCTGGATATTCACCAGCTGGGATTGGTTGTGCTTTTGGTGCTTCTTCTTTCGCTGCTGCTGGAGTAGCTTCTACTGCTGCTGGAGCCTCAGTTGCTGCTACAGTTTGTCCACCATTTGCAAATGCATCGATGTCAGCTTTTACGATACGGCCATTCTTACCAGTACCAGCTACTTTATGAATGTCTACACCTTTTTCACGAGCGTATTTACGAACAGATGGCATAGCAATTACGCGCTCATTTACTACTTCTGCAGTTGCTGCTGGAGTAGCTTCCGCTGCTGGAGCTTCTACTGCTGCTTCTTCAGCTTTTGGAGCTTCATCATGATCGTCACCTTTAAATTTAAGATTTTCGTATCCAGGAGCATCAAATTTAATTAATGTATCTCCTACGATTGCAACTGTTCCTTCTTCTACAAGTACTTCAAGTACTTTACCTTTAACAGGAGAAGGGATTTCTACTACTGCTTTATCATTTTGTACTTCAAGAAGTACATCGTCTTCGTTTACTTCATCGCCTGGTTTAATAAACCATTTTACGATTTCACCTTCGTGGATACCTTCACCGATATCTGGTAGTTTAAATTCAAATGCCACGGAATTCAGCCCCCTGATTCATTTCATTATTATGGAATATGTACAAAAGAAACCAGCATGTGCTGATTTCTTTTGCACATGAAAAGCTAAAAATTAGAAGTTCATTACTTTGTTTACAGCTTCAACAATATCTTTGTGGTTTGGTAACCATACGCTCTCTGCTTGAGAGAATGGGAATACTGTATCAGCAGCTGCAACACGTACAACTGGAGCTTCTAAGTTTAAGATTGCACGGTCGTTAATTTCCGCTACAACGTTAGCTGCAATACCAGCTTGTTTTTGAGCTTCTTGAACTACAACTACGCGACCTGTTTTTTCAACAGAAGCGATGATTGTTTCGATATCTAATGGTTGAACTGTACGTAAGTCAACAACCTCTAAAGAGATACCTTCTTTTTCAAGTTCTTCAGCAGCTTTTAATGCAGCGTGAACCATAGCACCGTAAGCGATAACAGATACATCTGTACCTTCACGTTTGATATCAGCTTTACCTAAATCAATTGTGTAATCACCTTCTGGTACCTCTTGACGGAATGAACGGTACAATTTCATATGCTCTAAGTAGATAACTGGATCGTTGTCACGAATCGCAGAGATTAAAAGACCTTTAGCATCGTATGGAGTAGATGGAATAACAACTTTTAGACCAGGTTGTTGAGCCACTAATCCTTCTAAGCTATCAGCATGTAGTTCAGGAGTATGAACACCACCACCGAATGGAGAACGAACTGTTACTGGAGCAGTCCAACGTCCACCAGAACGGTAACGCATACGAGCTAATTGACCAGAAATTGAATCCATTACTTCATAAACGAAACCGAAGAATTGGATCTCTGGAACTGGACGGAATCCTTCAAGTGCAAGACCAACTGCAAGTCCACCAATACCAGACTCTGCAAGTGGAGTATCCATTACACGATCTTCACCAAATTCAGCTTGTAAACCTTCAGTAGCACGGAATACACCGCCGTTTACACCAACGTCTTCACCAAATACAAGTACGTTAGGGTCATTTTTCATTTCAACGCGTAAAGCATCAGTGATTGCTTGAATCATTGTCATTTGAGCCATGGCTTACTTCGACTCCTTTTCTTTGTAGATTTCATATTGTTCAGCTAAGTTGTAAGGCATTTTTTCGTACATGATTTCCATTAAATCAGTTACTTTTTGTTTTGGAGCTTGGTCAGCCTTAGCAATTGCTTGTTTGATATCTTCTTTTGCTTCTTCGATTACTGTCTCTTCAACTTCTTGAGACCATAGGCCTTTAGCTTCTAAGAACTTACGGAAGCGTACGATTGGGTCTTTTTGTTCCCATTCGTTTTCGATATCTTTTGTACGGTAACGAGTTGGGTCATCACCAGCCATTGTATGTGGACCGTAACGGAATGTTAAAGTCTCGATTAAAGTAGGGCCTTCGCCATTTACTGCGCGCTCACGAGCAAAAGCAGTTGCTGCGTATACAGCTAATGGATCCATACCGTCTACTTGAATTCCGTAAATACCTGCTGCTACTGCTTTTTGTGCTACAGTTTTAGCTGCAGATTGCTTTTCTACTGGAGTAGAAATTGCATAACGGTTGTTTTGAACAACGAAGATTGCTGGAGCTTTGAATGCACCTGCAAAGTTCATACCTTCGTAGAAGTCACCTTGTGAAGCACCACCGTCACCAGTGTAAGTAATTGCAACAGATTTTTTACCACGTAGTTTCATACCTAACGCAACACCAGCAGTTTGGATGATTTGCGCACCGATAATAATCTGTGGAGCTAATGCATTTACATTCTCAGGCATTTGGTTACCCATGAAGTGTCCACGAGAGAATAAGAATGCTTGGTATAATGGTAATCCGTGCCATACTAATTGTGGTACATCACGGTATCCTGGTAAGATGAAGTCTTCTGCTTCAAGTGCGAAATGACTTGCTAATTGAGAAGCTTCTTGTCCAGCTGTAGGTGCGTAGAAACCTAAACGTCCTTGACGGTTTAAAGAAATAGAACGTTGATCTAATACGCGAGTATACACCATACGACGCATTAATTCTTTTAATTGATCATCAGATAATTCAGGCATAGCTGCTTCATTCACAACTTCACCGTTTTCATTTAAAATTTGTAATGTTTCAAATTGAGCTGCGATAGCTTTCATTTGCTCATCAACATTAAATAGGGTCTTTTTTGTTTTAGTACCCATTCCGTTCACCTCTTCCTCTCTTGAACCATATTCTGAAACGCTTTCACTGGCTATTTTCCAGTTTAAAAAGCGCAACGATGTAAACCAACATGTTTGTATGTCGGTTGAGAATAATTTTGTGTACCTAACAATCTGTACTAATGTTTTTTCAGAAACATATTAATACAATCTTGATCACGTTTTTTAGTTTACAACTATTCTAATTACGATGTCAATTACTTTGAATACGTTTTTTTATAAATAATATGCAGGTTTCTACTACACAAACGTGTTTTTATTTTTTACATCTGTATTAGTAAGCATTGACCTACTGTTATATTATTCCCTTTTTCACTTATTTTTTCTCTTAGAATAATATGTAAACGATTTAATTCTCTTTAGTTTTTCTCTCTTCGTAACAAAAATATACAAACTACTCTTCCTTTTTTAGGTAAATACCTATACATTTCTACCCTCTCTTCCATACATTATAGTAACCGCAGTATTAGCGGGAAATGATAAAGGAGGTCATCTCATGTACGGATACTCATATTGCTATCCAACTTGTTCATATCCTTCCTACGGTTATGGCGGTTCTTGTGGCGGGTCTGGACGCGGCTTCGCCTTAATCGTTGTGTTGTTTATTCTTTTAATTATCGTTGGTGCTGCTTGCATTCGCTAATGTAAAACGAAACAACTATGGAAAGAAAAAGACGGCTTTGCCGTCTTTTTCTTTTTATCACATACATAACTACTCTATAATAGAACAATTTCCAAAATGCCTTCCCTTTCTTGCCGATGACTTTTTCCATCTCCTTTGGTAGACTAAAGAGGAAAGGAGAGATTACATATGCTTACAATGAAAGATGTTATTCGCGAAGGAGATCCTATTTTGCGCAACGTTGCAGAAGAGGTGTCATTACCGGCAAGCGAAGAAGATACAACTACCTTAAAAGAAATGATTGAATTCGTAATAAATAGCCAAGATCCTGAAATGGCTGAAAAATATAGTTTACGCCCTGGAATCGGATTAGCGGCTCCGCAAATCGGTGTTTCAAAAAAAATGATTGCAGTTCATGTAACCGATGCGGATGGTACATTATATAGCCATGCATTATTCAATCCAAAAATCATTAGCCATTCTGTTGAACGTACATATTTACAGGGTGGTGAAGGCTGTCTGTCTGTAGACCGCGAAGTACCTGGTTATGTTCCTCGTTATACAAGAATTACAGTAAAAGCAACTTCTATTAACGGAGAAGAAGTAAAATTACGTTTAAAAGGTTTACCAGCAATCGTATTCCAACACGAGATTGATCATTTAAATGGCGTTATGTTCTATGACCATATCAATAAAGAAAATCCTTTTGCCGCTCCTAATGATTCCAAACCTCTAGAGCGATAATAATAAAAAGGCGGAAGTTAATCTTCCGCCTTTTTATTATGAAATGGGTTCCATATTCACTTATAGCAATCCAGCCCACTTTAGTCCATGATATATACCGTCTTCATTAACATCCTTTGTCACATGATTTGCAAGTTTTTTCAAGTCTTCATGGCCATTTCCCATCACAATACCTGTGCCAACGGCTTCGATCATTTCTAAATCATTTAAGCCATCTCCAAATGCATACACTTGATCACGATTAAAACCTAACTTTTCAATGTATTTCTCAATTCCTTTTGCCTTAGAACCACCATTCGGAATGATATCCATTGAATATGCATGCCAACGAATAAAATGAAAATCTGGATAATGATTAATAAACTTTTCCTCTTCATTTACTTCACAAAAAAGTAGTGTTTGATAAATATTACGTTCCTCATAAAAATTAGGCTCATATGCTGGATGCTCAAAGTTTAAGCTTCCAAAGCCTTCTTTCACATAATCATGATATTCCACTGATGCTCTCATATCTTGATGGTCAAGATATACAAGTGGATATCCTTCTTGTTTTGCAAACTGAGTAAACCTATGTAAAGCATCTGGATGTAACGGATTATTAAATATTACCTCATCTTCAAAGACAACATATTGTCCATTAAAACTAACATAATTATGTATATTAAGTTCCCTGCGAATATCTTCGAACATAAATGGCGCGCGCCCTGTCGCAATTGCTACATGTACACCTTTTTCTTGTAACTGTTTTACTGCATCTCGTGTAGATTGCGGAATTTTTTTATCATGATCTAATAATGTTCCATCAATATCAAAAAAGACAATTTTATCATTCATTTGTCAAAATCCTTTCTGGGACTCTATATTCCTATTTTGAATATCACTTTTCAAATTCTAAAAAAAAGTATAACATATTAAACATCTGTGAAGAAAGCGTTCCCTTTCTGACCTTATTTGTAAACTTTGCATATATATATTAGTAAAACATGTAGATACTTGTTCGGATGAATTTTCTTTTCCATTCTTCCTCATACTATACCTATAACTAACGGCTACTGATCGTTACTATAGAATAACTTTCACTGTATGGGAAAGGACAAGATTCACCATTCACTTTTGTCCTATCTCTTATATCAGAGATAGAGTTTTCACTAGTAATAGGCATGTTTAAAATAAGGAAAGGAAGGAGTAATCATGCTGAAGAAGCTGAAGAAAAAGCTCAAGCGTTATTTAAACGGTCTAGTCCGTAAAAAGACAATCGCTTAAATTGTGCCCATTTCGGGCTTTTTCTTCATTCTCATTCGAAAAAACATGAAAATCGTGACTGTTTGCTTTATAATAAGTAACAGATAATGCAAAACATAGACAAGGAGAGGTTTTCCAAATGATTTTTAAAGTATTTTATCAAGAAAAATTAACTGAGGTTCCAGTACGTGAAAATACAAAAGTTTTATATTTAGAGGCTACGTCTGAAAAGGATGTTCGTACAAAGTTAAATAAGTTCGCATATAATATCGAGTTTGTTCAGTCTGTTACTGGCGCTCATCTTGAATATGAAAAAGAAAACGCTGATTTAACATTAGCGGAAATCGTATAGCGATATGAAATTTCTAAAAAACGACCAAGTTGCTGTATTTGCTCTCGGTGGGCTTGGTGAAATCGGTAAAAATACATACGCTGTTCAATTTCAAGATGAAATTATTATAATTGATGCTGGAATTAAATTTCCAGAGGACGAACTTCTCGGGATCGATTATGTAATACCAGACTACACTTATTTTGTGCGAAACGAAGATAAAATTAAAGGGTTATTCATTACACATGGTCACGAAGATCATATCGGCGGAATCCCTTACCTATTACGTCAAGTGAACATTCCGATTTACGGCGGAAAATTAGCAATTGCACTCATCAAAAACAAATTAGAAGAACACGGCTTACTTCGTAAAGCAAAACTTTACGAGATTCAAGAAGATGACGTTATTAAATTCAAAAAAACGTCTGTATCCTTCTTCCGTACAACTCACAGTATTCCAGATTCGTACGGCGTTGTTGTGAAAACACCTCAAGGTCAAGTTGTTCATACAGGTGACTTCAAATTTGACTTCACACCAGTTGGTGAACCAGCTGATTTAACAAAAATGGCTGAAATCGGTAAAGATGGCGTACTATGTCTATTATCTGATAGTACGAACAGTGAAGTTCCAAACTTTACTATGTCTGAGCGTCGCGTTGGTGATAGCATTCAAGACATTTTCCGTAAAGTAGAAGGACGGATTATATTCGCAACCTTTGCATCAAATATCCACCGCTTACAACAAGTTGTTGAAGCTGCTGTTGAAAACAACCGTAAAGTAGCTGTGTTTGGTCGAAGTATGGAAGCAGCGATTGAAATTGGACAAAACCTTGGTTATATTCGTTGCCCGAAAGATACATTCATAGATGCATCTCAACTAAACCGCTTACCAGCTAATAAAGTTGTTATTTTATGTACAGGTAGTCAAGGTGAACCGATGGCAGCACTTTCACGTATTGCAAATGGTACACACCGCCAAATTCAAATTATTCCTGGAGATACAGTTGTTTTCTCTTCTTCACCAATTCCAGGAAATACAATTAGCGTAAGTCGTACAATTAACATGTTGTACCGCGCTGGCGCTGATGTAATTCACGGGAAACTTTCAAATATCCATACAAGTGGACACGGTGGACAAGAAGAACAAAAGTTAATGTTACGTCTAATTAAACCGAAGTACTTCATGCCAATTCATGGTGAATATCGTATGCAGCGTATGCACATGAACATAGCAAATGATTGTGGCATCCCTGAAGAAAATTGCTTCATTATGGATAATGGCGATGTTCTTGCTTTACGTTCGGATGAAGCTAGCGTAGCTGGAAAAATCCCATCTGGTTCGGTCTACATTGATGGAAACGGTATTGGAGATATTGGCAATATCGTATTACGCGATCGTCGTATCCTTTCTGAAGAAGGACTTGTAATTGTAGTTGTAAGCATTGATATGAAAGAATTTAAAGTTGCAGCAGGACCTGATATCATCTCACGCGGTTTCGTTTACATGCGTGAAAGCAGCGATTTAATCAATGATGCACAAACATTAATTACAACTCATTTAGAAAAAGTAATGGAGCGTAAAACAACACAATGGTCTGAAATTAAAAATGAAATTACAGACACATTAGCCCCATTCCTATATGAGAAAACGAAACGTCGTCCAATGATTTTACCAATCATTATGGAAATATAAGAAAAAGGACAATGCCATGAAGGCATTGTCCTTTTCTTTTCTCTTATCTTAAAAAATGTTTAAATCGATCCACTTCATCGTCATGACCAATGACAATTAATATATCTCCTGCTTGAATATTCTCCGTAGCTCGAGGGGATACGATAACTTCTTTGCCTCGTTTAATTGCTACAATATTCAATCCAAACTTCGCACGAATATCTAATTCAATTAAAGAGTGCCCATCAATTTTTTTATTCGCAATAATCTCTACAATACTATGCTCATCTGAAAGCTCAAGGTAGTCTAGCACATTGCTTGATGCAATATTATTAGCAATCCTTTTTCCCATATCACGTTCTGGATGCACAATATGATCTGCACCTATTTTACTTAACACTTTTTCATGATAATCATTTTGAGCTTTTACAGTAATATTTTTTACACCCAACTCTTTCAAAATCAAAGTCGTTAAAATACTTGAATTTAAATTATCTCCAATAGCAACGACTACGTGATCAAAATTTCGAATACCAAGGCTTTTTAATACCATCTCATCTGTTGAATCTGCAATTACAGCATGCGAAGCTATATTTGCAAATTCATTAATTTTATCCTCATCTGAATCGATTGCCATTACTTCCATACCTAATTGAGCTAGTTCTCGACAAATACTTCCACCAAAGCGACCAAGTCCAATGACAGCAAATTCTTTTTCTTTCTCACCCACAAGAATTCCTCCAATAACTTCAAGTACTATTTATTTTCAGTGTAACACACTTTATATGCGTCACAAAAACTATGATTAGCTCTTATTTTTGTTTTTGTATATAAAAATATTGTTGCAAGTAAAAAGCGATACCAACAAGTAGCATAGCAAATACAAATATATTTCCAAAAGAACTAAATGTTTCAAAAACGAATAATAATGTTTCTTGACCAAAAAAGGCAAATAGAAGCTGTGTGAATGCAAATAACAACGCCCATATGTAATGATGTTGATGGAATAAATAATGCGTTGCACCTAAAAAAGCAATAAACGAAAAGATAAAGATCCACCAATTTTCTAAAAATAGTTGCCAATTAGAAAATTGATATCCATTTACTAATATCGCAATAAGCGCGATAACTGCCATCGTCGGCACACTCCAAAATAATGCCCGTCCTCTAAAGAAACGAGTGCCTTTAACATCTCCTTTTTCATGTGCAATATATGTTAGTACTACTGTGCTTATATACAAAACAGAAAGAATTGTTAAAACGATAATAAGCCAAAAATGTAATTGATAATATTCATGCTCTATATTTGTCACGATTGCAGCTAACATGCACGGAATTAACATTCCCGTCCAACCATCTACTTTTCTTTCATTCCAAAAGACCGTATTACCAATCCTTATTCCTAACAACATAAAAATAATGATACCCAATACAAATAACGTAGTTTTATTCCCTACTAAACTCGTTGAGAAAGCAATTAATCCAATAAATAAAAAGAGCACAAACCCATTCATAATTTCTAGTACAGGTGATAAATATCTCTTCACCCATTTGTATGTTTCGTCATATTCATTATTATCTACTAGACGATAGGCATAAAAACTTATCCCAAAATAAACCGCCGCAATAATAACATACGCATATAAGACGAAACATAAAATCGCACTGCTAATTTGCACGTAATTCCCCACCCTTTTTTCTATGTTTCACATTGATTTTACACACTTTTCATACTAAAAGTAAACATATATAAGTTAGTCAAATAATTAATAATGAGCAGTGGCTAAACCCCCTGCTCATTATTAAAACAGTACAATTAACTTTAATTCTTCCATTTGTATGTAAATGTCTAAAATCAATCTATACGAGCGTTACTTACACCTCAGAACAAAAAGTTATTTGGAACCTTCAAGAGAGCGGAAGTTTTATTTTCTATTCCCTTTCCACTTTACATATTGGCTTAAAAATGTGATTGCCTTTTCAATCACTTCTTCGTCTGGTTTTAATTTTGCATGATGTAAACCATATTCTGAATTTACTCCAAGCCAAAACATAAATCCAGGGATTTCTCGAAGCATATAACCAAAATCTTCACCCGTCATTGCCTCAGTACATGTAATAACATTCATATCAGTTTGTTTATGTACAAATTCCATAAACTCTCTCGTTAACTCTTCATGGTTATATACTTGATGATACATTGCTCCGTAATCTATAATCGCCTCACACTGGAAAGAAGCTTCGATACCTGCAACAATTGATTCAATTCTGCTTTTCACACGCTTCATTGATTCCACTGATAATGTTCGAATCGTTCCTTCTAAACGAGATTTTTCTGCAATAATATTTTGAACCGTACCACCTGTAATTTTCCCGATTGTAATTACTGCACTATCAAGAGGATTTACATTGCGACTAATAACGGATTGAAGCTGTGTAACAAGGTGACTCGCTGCAACAATCATGTCATTTGCAGTATGCGGATAGGCAGCATGGCCACCTTTCCCTTTTAAATCAATATATAATTCTGAAGTATTGGCAAATAACAGTCCTTCTTTCGTTGCAATTGTCCCCACAGCGTATTCTGGTGCAATATGAAGACCAAGAATTATATTTGGTTTCCATTCTTTTAACTCTTCACTTTCTAACATAGGAAGAGCACCGCCTGGTCCTTCTTCTGCTGGCTGGAATAGAAATACAAGGTCATCATCTATTCTTTCGCTCACAGCTTTCGTTAGAAGGCCTAAACCGATTGTTGTATGTACATCATGGCCACATGCATGCATCATTCCTTCATGAATAGAAGCAAACTCGTATCCAGTTTCCTCTGTAATTGGTAAACCGTCTATATCTGCACGATAACCTATTATTTTTTCGGGATTTTTTCCATTTACTTTAACGATTACACCCGTTTTCCATGTCTTCACTTCCATAAATTCATGAGAAAGTGTTCCTATATAATCTAAAATATACTGTTGTGTTTTCCATTCCTTAAATCCGATTTCTGGAATTCTATGTAAATCTCTACGAATTTGGATAAATTTGCTTACTGTCATTTTTGCACCTCTATCTATAAAAAGCGTAAGAGCCCATTTACGCTCTTACGCTTTTTTTACTTTTTATTTCTCTGGGTTTAATTGACGAAGCTCTTGTTTAATTTCTGTTTTTGCTTTTGTCTTCTCATCAATTTCTTTAATTACACGTGCTGGAGTACCTGCAACAACTGTGTATGGAGGCACATCTTCTGTTACAACAGCTCCTGCTGCTACGACTGCACCTTTCCCTACTGTAACACCCTCTAAAACAACCACGTTTGCACCGATTACTACATCATCTTCAACGATAACTGGTTTTGCAGAAGGTGGCTCAATAACACCTGCAAGTACAGCACCTGCACCTACGTGACAGTTTTTACCGACTGTTGCACGTCCACCAAGTACTGCGTTCATGTCGATCATAGAACCTTCACCAATTACAGCACCAATGTTAATTGTTGCATTCATCATAATTACAGCGTTGTCACCAATTTCAACATGGTCACGAATAATAGCACCTGGCTCGATGCGAGCTTTAATACCTTTTAAATCAAGCATCGGGATTGCAGAATTACGACGATCGTTTTCTACAACGTAGTCAACGATGTGCTTATTATTCTCATCAAGAATTGTCTTAATTTCAGACCATTCTCCGAATAATACACCTGACTTTTTATTCACAAATGCTTGTACTGTTTCAGGGAATGTTACTTCTTTTAAATCCCCTTTTATGTATACCTTTACAGGAGTTTTCTTTTCACTTTTTTGAATAAACGAAATAATTTCGTTAGCGTCCATCATTTTCATTCTTGTTGCCTCCTAAATCCATTTATAATGTTACTCTACCAAACGAAAGAGCGAGTAGCAAGATAATAATCTTATTTTTCCCTTTGAATTTCTTCTATAATTTCTAAAAATGCTTGTACTTGCTTCAACTGCCTTGCCGAGTCACTTGTTAACAACCATGTTTCTCTCGTCAGTTGAACAGGTGTTTTATACATATTTTCCTGTACTTCCTTTAAAACAGTAGAAGGTAAAAGGGCATAACCTATACCATTTAAAACAAGTTGTTTACATGTTTCAATTTGGTCAACTACAATCGTTCGCTTAGGCGGATTAGAAAATAAACCATACCACCAATTTTGTATTTGTCCATAATAAGTCGAATCACTTTTAAATTGAATGAACGGCCTATTTGTTTCTTTTAACATCGAAATATCTTTTATTTCTTTATCAACTAAATACAGTTCATCTTCAAATAATTGTTGCTTCTGACCTTTATATTCTTGTGTTCCCCTCAGTATAGCAACATGAACGTCTCCTTCATAAAACTGCTTTTGCACTTCACTACTCCATCCAGTAAACAGCGATATCTTGACAGAAGGATATTTATGCACAAACTTTTTCAAAACAGGAGGGAGCCAATATTGACCAATAACTGATGCAACAGCTATTTTTAACGTTCCATGAGTTTCCGTTCTGAAAACAGCTAGCTCACTTTTTATATCTTCTTCCCTTTGCAACATTTCTTTAGCATAATTTGCAACTTTTTCCCCTTCAGGTGTAATTGTCAATCCTTTTTGTGAGCGAATAAAAAACTTCATTCCCCATTGTTTCTCCATAGATTGTAATCGTTGACTCAGCGCAGGTTGGGAAACAAATAAACGTTCCGCCGCTTTTCTCATATTTGATTCCTGAGCTAACACAACCATCATTTGAAAATCATCAATTTGCAACTTTCTCCCTCTTTCCTTAGCTTCCATACACCTTATTTCAATAAGCTTTTCATCCTTAATTTACCCGAATGCTTTCATTCAGAAAATACAATTGTCCAGCGCAAACTTTCCTTATGTTTTATGTCTTTTTAAATATAATACATACACAAGTGATATGCACGAAAAAAAAGTGACTTCTTCGTTTCTATGAAGTCACTTTTCTTACGTTATCGATTATGTTGCCTTACTTTCTTATTCAACAATTTTAAAATAGCCCGACGTGTTAAAATCCCCTCAAAATAGCCTTCTTCATTAACAGCGCAAATAAAAGGATGATCAATTGTCATTTCTAAAGCTTTTGCAAATGAATCGTCTAATTTAAGAACAGGTATATCTTCTTTCATCACCTGCTCTACTTTCATATCATCGAGTCTTTCAAACTCAATACGTTCTAATCCTAACATACCATCTAATATCATGGCAGTACTAATCAAACCATGTAGTTTATACATTGGATCTAAGACAGGTATCGCCGAATATCCAGATTTCACAAGAACGAGTAAAGCATGTTCTAAACTATTTCCAATTTGGACATGAGCTACTTTTTCCGATGAAATCATTAAATCCTTCACAAGAATTTGTTGAAATTCGTCTTTCGGAATACTAATCATATTACATCCCCCATTTTCCCTTTTTCCTGCTTATGTTCACAACTCTATTCACATTTTATGACAGCGTTTTCATATTATTATTTTGTCCTAAATTTATTTCAATAAAAATACAATCACACAGCTATTTTAGCATACAGCACAAAAAAAAGACTACCATTCCGGTAGCGCTTAATACCCTTTATTTTTTAATCTGTAAAATAACCTTGTGATTTTTTTATATTGCATCACATCTGTCTGTTTCAAACCATTCTCAATATCTGTAAGTTCCACAGCTAAAATTTCACTTGCGTAATTTTGCTGAAATAAAATATCTAGTAGTAAACTTTCTTCTTCCTTCGTTAAAACAACTTCCCTTTGCATATACCCCTCTCCTTACACTCGCATCGTTACTCTTATTATATAAAAAATTCAACCTATTTAATAGATGTAATATTCAGTTTTTATTAAAAGATATATAGCAATCGTATACATACAAAAAAATCATTTCGTATATCGATTTGCATAGCTAAACGCCGCATAAGCATCTGGCTTAATTTTTGCAGTTAATCCCATCGCTCGAATTTTTTCTGTCATATCTAAAATAAATTCTTTTGTTAAACCATCATTCCCAATGTCTAAATGAATTTCCATTATGAATCCAGCCCCATCTTGAGCATAAGGATGCAATAACTCCCATATTGTTTGTATATGAGTAGGCGTAAATAGACATGCGATTTCTTGACTAAACTGCGTTTCTAAATATATTTTCTCACGTAAGGTTGCCGGCTTATCTTTTACTGATCTATGGTGTAAACAGCCCCAGGCACCTTTTCCAACACGATGAATATGGATTGCTGTAATAAACCTCGTATCCTTTTGATGCGCTTGTGAGTCTGTCCCAATGGATAATCGATATAAATTTCGCGGATCCTTTTCAATGAAACTACAAATACGGTTAAAGACCATATCAAAATTTAAATGTCTCTCTGAAACATTGTAAAATTTATGTGCACCGTCCACAGAGTCACGTCCTTTCAATTAGACAGACTTTTCGTATTCTCATTGTATGGGACAAAAACTAAAATTATAACTTCCTATCCTTTATTCGTTTCAATATTTCGAATTACAAAGTGACAAACTTGGCACGTATAAATTACATTTTGATTAGATTGAGCCGTTAATACATGAATAATCTCAGCAGAACTTTGACAATTAGGACAAATCACAACTGGTAAACGTTCCATACGATAACCTCCTAGTTATATTTCTCCCGCTATTTGCAGAACCCAGCGATTGTGAGAAGTTTAGCTTCACATATTCACCCGGTTGACGGGACTCATTTTCCACATGGATAAGCAAACTTGCACGGATTAAAATTTCATTTTAATACCATTGTAGGAAAAATAAAAAACTTCTATACATTCCACTAGAAAGTAATAGAACTAAAAAAGGTACTGCCACATGGCAGTACCTTTTTTATATGTATCAAGAAATGATATCGTAAATCTCAATTGCAACCATGTCGATATTATCGAATTGATACACTTGAGGTTTTTCACCTTGTTGATACACTTCTAACTCATACATTTCACTTTTATCGAAAAATTTCACGCTACATTTGCGCTCACCGTTCACTTCAAAATAGCGTTGTGCTACTTCACCGCTTTCAGCTTGTTCTTGTAGACTAACAAGTCGAGTTAAAATTCCTTGGAGTAGAGACATGAAATCTCTCCTTTCTCTGATCTTCCTACCAATAGGTTTTACAGCTATACTCATTCTATCCGTCATAACAGAAAAAATGTTCCACACTCTAGGATAAAGGTTATTGGCCAGAAACTCAACTAAAAATTTGTCGAAATGCGAAGGAAAAAACAGAAAGAACATATTTCCCCTTCTTTATTGCGGTTTTTATACTGGAAGAATATAATAAAAAACAGAAAAAAGGAGGAATAACAATGAAAAAAATTGAGGTTTATACACAACCCGATTGTCCGCCCTGTGTTATTGTGAAAGAATTTTTGAAGCATAATAACGTTGCATATGAAGAATTTGACGTAAAAAAAGACGCTGCTGCTCGCAATCGTCTTTTATACGACTATGATTCTTATTCAACTCCAACAGTCGTAATTGATGGCGAAGTAGTTGCAGGGTTTCAAATTGAAAAGTTACAACAACTACTCAATATAGAATAGGAATAGGTAAATACCTATTCCTATTCTTATCCCGCTATTTGTGGGTAGTAAAACTCCTACCCCAAATTTAGCTACAGCAAAGAAGTTAGATGGAAGAGTAATCCCTCCCACTGATTAAAAGTTTCACTTTATAATTGTTGCAACCTTTTTATTTCAGTTAAAAGTTCCTGACTTTCATGATATCCTGCTAGCTTCCATTTATCTTGCTCCCTTTTCAATGTTACAATTTGATACTGTCCACTTTTTGTCCGCTCATATACATATAAATTTTTATGTTCTTCATCATACGACATTTTCGTTTCTGAATTAAAAGAAAACGGTGCTTCTTTTGCCGGAAGTAAATATTCACCACTTTGTTTATCACTTCTGCTATTTTCATCTGTAAATACTTGAAGGAAATTATCTGTAAAATACGGTGATAACGTCTCTATCATCTTATTCATCGGCAAATGCTTCCCACGAATTGAAAACTGGGTTTCATAGCCTTTTTGTATCGTTGTAAATACTTCTTTCCGATCGACTTCCACTTCCTCTTTTCCTAAAACAGTCGTAACACTATAACCAACTAGAAAGGCAACACATACAAATAGAACAAGCCATATTCCATATTTCCTCATTTTTTCACCTTCCTTTTAAAAGAACTTGTCTTTGTAGTATTCATTGTAACAATGATTATGCAAAGACAGGACAGATTTCGTTCGTAAAATCTTTACAACGATAGACAGCATTTTCATCACCATTTTCACTATTACCAATTTATGATAAAAACAAACAAAAAATGCACGAATCTCTTCGTGCATTAAAATAAAACATCTTCTTCATATAAATATTCATAAGATAAATCTATAAATAAAAAGTTGTCATCATCAATCGGGAAAGAAAATGTTCGTACCATTTCTCCCGTTTCAATATCTGCATATAAATCTGAAAGCCTCGCCTTATTCTCAAAACGCATTTTCATGATATTCTCGAGAAAATACGGGCGCCAACTCCAGTTCTTCATATAATAATCCGGCATCACAATCCATTCTCCATCTTTTTTCATAACATTTCCTGATTGTTGGAAACCATCTTCATTACAAATAAATATACGAAAACTACACTGTGATACACTTTGACTAAATTGTAATAACCAATCATTTATATCTTCATTCTTTTTTTGTTTTGATAAAACATCGCCAATGCGATCGCGTAACATCTCTGTTAAATTATAAATTTTTTGTAACTTCTTCTTTTCATGCTGAATAAACTGATGACATTCATTACCTAGTCGCTCTTTCAAAACATTCGTTTCAATAAAATCAGGTAAACATTCTTTCAAATAATTACCTTGATAATATCTTCCGCCGTTCTTCCAAGCATATTGCAGTTGATAAAAAGCATCTATTTCTTCATATAACAAAGTTGCACCAATTCTTCTAGCAAGTAATGATAAAGAATATAAAATATCTTGATAAGATTGTAAAAGTGCTGTTTGCCTTAAGTTCGTTAAATCTACTTTTAAAATATCAGGTGCTAACACGCTAATACGCTCTAAATTACTTGTGCCCGTTCCGACTTTATTAATCGAAATTTGAATACCATATGTACGATAATACATAAGCAAATGATTAAATTGCTCTATATCTTCTTTACATTCATGTTCTGTAATCTCTAAAACAATTTGTTTTAAATTTAAACCTTGTTCTTCATACCTCAATAAAAGTTGAAGCAAGCTTTCATCATCATCATTCATTAATACATTAGCATTCCGATGTATAAATAATAATAATTTTTGATCGCTTTCTAAATAACGATTTAAAGCTTTTTCTACTATAATATTATCCGCTTCCAGTTGAAATTCACTTGGAATCGAATCATCGTGAAAGAAAGAAGCTAAACTTTGTATGCCCTCTTCTGTTTGAATACGTCCTACTACTTCGTATCCAATTACAGTATGCTCATCAGCACTAAAAATAGCTTGATAATAAGGAAGGACTTTATCCAAGTTACTCATTACATCTAATGCATCTATCAACGTGCTTCCCTCCCTTTACTTTTCAAAAATTATAACATGATATTTACGGAAAAATAATAAAAAATCCCTTCAGTTTTCCTGAAGGGATTAGAGGGGTAAAATGCTAAGGGGAATTAGCAATTCTACTATGAAGAAAAAAGAGGTCTTAAATATAACGTATATATGACCTCTTGTAAACACTTTTCTTTCATATGTCACAATTCCGTCACATTTAGCCATAAAAAAATGAATCAAATATTCATTTTTTTATCCCTTTTAAAATGGATATTGATGTAAATGTTGTCCTCCATCCATTGTCATGCAAGTTCCATTTATGTACGCAGCTTCATCTGAACATAAATAATAAGCTAGACCAGCGATTTCTTCTGGCGTACCCAGCCTTCCAAGCGGAACACTTTGTATCGTACGTTTAGCCATTTCTTCTGAAATCCATAATTTATCAGCACCGCCCGTACGTTCAATTGGTCCTGGCGCGATAGCGTTAACTCGTATTCCATATTTACGTCCCCACTCAACAGCGAGCGTCTTCGTCATCGCTAATACTCCTGCCTTCGCTGCAGCCGAATGAATAACTCCTGGACCAGCATCCCATGCATATGTTGCTACCATGTTAATGATATTCCCTTTTATACCTTTTTCAATCCAATATTTTCCGACAGCATGACTACAGTAAAACGTACCGTTTAATACAATATTAATGACTGAATTCCAGCCATTCACAGATAAATCTTCTGCTGGACAAATAAAGTTTCCAGCTGCATTATTTATTAAAACATCAATTCTACCAAACTTCTCATCAATCTGTTCAATCATTTTCTGAATGTCATCCGTATTTCTTACATCCATTTGTACAGGTAATACTTGCCCTGGAAATTGTTCAATTTCCAACTTTGTTTCCTCTAGTTTTTCCTTTGTACGTCCTGTAATAACAACTCGTGCCCCTTCTTTTGCAAAACGAGTCGCCATTCCTTTTCCCATTCCACTCGATCCACCTGTTATAATAACTACCTTTTCTTTCACATACATCCCCTCCCAAAAATGAATACACATTCATTTTATCACTTTATTTAATAGAAATCTTTATATTTTTAAACTTTTCTGATATTTTAGCGTAAAGAACTTTCTTTTTATTCATTTTTTTTCGTAATCTATACTACTTTTTATTATGTAAAGTATATTTTAAATAAACTGAAAGGAGATTTGAGTAGCCTATAAATGGAATGAAAACATTGAGGTATACTCATATTTTTATGAAGCACATTACAAGAAGAAATTTTTTAAAAATTGGTATGCGTACTTGTCTCTATTCATTTATAACCAGTAGCATCGGATACTACTATGCTAAATATATAGAGCCCCATTTCATTTCTTTTACACAGCACACATTAAAATCACAACTCATCCCAAAAAGTTTTCATGGTATGAAAATTCTTCAATTCAGCGATTTACATCTCGGATACTATTTCTCGCTTCAACATTTATCTAAAGTTGTTTCTAAAATTAATGCTGTAAATCCAGATATTGTCCTTTTTACCGGAGATCTCATTGATAATTATCAAACGTATACTGACACTCCTTTCGTTGCATCCATTTTAAAAAATATACAAGCCCCCTTTGGTAAATTCGCTATTTATGGTAACCATGATCACGGTGGATATGGAACTGAATACTATGAGCACATCATGCGTGAATCAGGATTTGAGCTATTGCTCAATAGTGAAAAAAGAATTCATCTAATGGATAATAGTGAAATTTCTATTTTCGGTCTCGATGATATACTATTAGGCAAACCAAAAATAGAGAAAACATTAGAGCATGCACGGCAAAGTACTTATAACATTGTTCTTGTTCACGAACCAGATATCGCGCCCAAAGTTTCTAAATATCCAATCAACTTGCAACTTTCTGGTCATAGTCACGGCGGACAAGTACAAATTCCTTTTTTAGGAGCTATTATTACACCTTCACTCGCCAAAGACTATATTGAAGGCTTCTATACAATTCAGGATTTAACTCTCTATGTCAATCGAGGCCTGGGAAGAACACGTGTCCCATTTCGCTTTATGTCAAAACCTGAAATCACAATTTTCACACTCCAACATTCGTAATAATTCGCCTATTTTCTTACATATCCTTTCTTGTACGCGCTCATCCACGTTTTGTTTACCATATGATAAAAGTGAGTCCAATAAAGGAGGTATGTTCATGTATCCATATTATCAACCAATTCCAGTCCGTTCAGCACCTATTGGTCCAGTAGGCGACTCACGCTTCTTCCCGTTTTTTGGCGTTCCCTTTCTAGCTGGAATTGCTGGTGGATTGCTCGGCGGAGCATTAGCTTTCGGCCCTCGACCATTTTATCCACCTTATCCACCACCTTTCCCGCCGCCAGCACCTTATCCTTGTTACGGTGGACCATGTCAGCAACCATACTATTACTAAGTTAAAATAACGATTCTTTCAAATATTATTCTCTCAACGAGCCATCTCATTACACGCTTATAATAAAACTATTGTTTCTACTCATCCTTCCATTTTTGGAGCATATGAGTAGAAAAAAGTAAAAACCTCTTATTGACATAAGAGGTTTTTACTTTTTTCATTATTCAGCGTCTGTATTTTGATATGCCATCTTAAACAACTTCACTTGGCTATCAATTTCTTCTGTACTACTATTAATAACATAATAGTAATCACCATCTTTATTTTGTTCACGTGTTTTCACATTATCAGCTAATGTAAGCTGTAAAATCGCCTTAATTCGTGCCTTCATTTCAATATCTAATATCGGGAAAGATATTTCCACTCGCTTCTCCATATTTCGCGTCATCAAATCAGCTGAAGATAAATATATTTTCTCCTCCCCATTATGATGGAAATAATAAATACGGCTATGCTCTAAGTATCTTCCAACAACACTAACTACACGAATATTTTCACTTACATTTGGAATGCCAGGTCTTAAACAACATGTCCCTCGAACAATGAGCTCTACCTTTACTCCAGCTTGTGATGCTTCGTACATTTTTTTAATTAATGGTTTATCTGTTAATGAATTCATCTTAGCGATAATATATCCATTTCCATATTGCCTATGATAACGGATTTCTTCATCTATTAAATCTATAAATTGCTCTCTTATATCAAATGGAGCAACCGATAAATGATGAAAATGTGGCTTTGTTGTATAACCACTTAAATAATTAAAGAAATTGGTTGCATCAACCCCAAAGTCTTTTCTTGATGTAATATATCCAAAATCAGTATATAACTTCGCTGTTGCATCATTATAGTTTCCAGTTCCGAGATGTACGAACCTTTCGATTTTTCCGTTTTTTCTTCTTACAACTAATGTAATTTTACTATGTGTTTTCAAGTGACTTACACCGTAAATAACATGACAGCCTGCCTGTTCCAATTCTTTAGCCCAATGAACATTGTTTTCTTCATCAAATCTTGCCTTTAATTCAACTAATACTGTCACTTGTTTTCCCTTTTCAGCCGCTATCTTTAACGCCTGAATAATCGGTGAATCACCACTTACACGATATAACGTTTGTTTAATCGCAAGTACATTCGGATCGTCCGCCGCATCACGGACAAAATCAACTACCGGCTGAAATGATTCAAAAGGATGATGTAATAAAATATCATGCTCAATTGCTTTTTCAAATACATCTTCTTCATCACCTAAATCTTGAGGTGGTTGCGGAATAAGAGCCGGATATACAAGATGTTCATATAAAGGAGCTAGTTTTTTATATAAAGAAAACAAACATGTTAAATCTAATGGACCATCCATTATATATACATCTTCATCTTTTACTTCCAGAACCTCATATAATAACGCTAGTACTCTTTCATCAATGTGTTCTTTCCCAACTTCTAAACGAACAGCAGCCCCCCACTTACGCTTTTTTAATTCTTTTTCAATTACCTTTAATAAATCTCTCGCACCTTCTTCATGAATCGTTAAATCTGCATTGCGTGTAATACGGAAACGAGTAACAGATGATACTGTATATCCCGTAAATAATTTATGAGTAAAGCTACTAATTACGTCTTCTAATAAAATAAATTTATGCTTTTGCCCTTCGCTCGGTAAAATTATGAAGCGCTCAAGTAATGAAGGAACTTGCACAATTCCTAACTTCGTCCTGTTTTCCTCTTCCGCTTGCTTCTCATCATATAAAAGAGTAGCCAAATTCAAACTTTTGTTTAATAACATTGGAAATGGGCGATATGCATCAATAGCTACAGGAGTTAACACCGGAAAAATTTGCTCATCAAAATACTCTTCTATAAATTCTCGCTGCTCTTTCGTCAAATCATTGAATGTTAAACGTTCAATTCCCTCTAACTCAAGCGCTGGTAATACATAATTTTTAAATGTATCATATTGTACTGTCATTAGTGCATGGGCTTTTATCGCAATTTTATTTAATTGCTTTTTTGGTGTTAAGCCAGCTTTATTTTCTGGCTGATTAAATCCAGCACTCACTTGATCCTTTAATCCCGCTACACGTACCATAAAAAATTCATCTAAATTCGAACTAAAAATACTAATAAATTTCAATCTTTCCAAAAGTGGATTATTTGCATCTTGCGCTTCTTGTAAGACACGTTCATTAAATGCTAACCAACTTAACTCTCGATTATTGTAATAAGCTGTATCATTTAAATTTACTGCATTCCCCTTCAATAATTCCATTCTCTTCACACTTCCCCTTGAAACTTTTTCACTATAATTTAGTTACTTTTATTTTAGCAAATTACAATATTATAAAGTGTAAATTTTTTGTAAAGACATCCGTACAACCTAATGTTTTAGTTCGAATAACAAGTTAATATTCGTTTTTAACACTCTTTCTAACTGTTTTTTTTGTTTTTCAGCCTGCACTTTTTCCGCTAATGCCGATTGTTCACATAAAGCTTTAAATGTTAATCCTTCTTCGTTTTCTGTTATAGATATGGTATCAATAAGCGATCGTTGCCTTACATTTAAAGTAGCTGAAAATTGTAAAACAGCTCCTAACAGGCGGATTTTTTTTTGTTCGCTTTTATCAAACCAACCTTCAAATGGAGATAAATGTTGTTTAAATAACATTTTTGATTTATACGATGCAATAAGCGCTAGCCTTACTCGATCTTTATGCATCATGCCATCAATTGTCTTATTCGCTAATAAATAAAACGTATGTAAACGACTTGCTTCTTCGTCTATATATTTGCCTATATTAAATACTTTCGCTGCTTGATGGAACACTTCCCAGTCTTTTACTGACATAGAAATAAGCCCTATTTCCTCAAGTTGTTTGCAAATTAGTCTTCCATGTTTAATAAGCTGAATAACAAATTCCATGTCCATTTCGTATTCATGTGATAGTAAATGCAGACTTTCTTCAACTACGTTCGGATAATATGAAATCCCCAAATCTTTTGTCAACTCTTCATAGAAAACACCTTCTCTTAACCCTTTTCTACTTAATACAAATGCCGGTGCCTCTATAACATTAACAAGTGTATGAAATACTTCAACCGCTGGAATAATCGTATCTGCTCGATCTTTTGCCAATCCTTCCAATTTCTGAAGTTCTATGTACGACAATTTTTCCAATTCATCTTTTACACTTTCAATATCTTCTTCTTTCATCTTGTATAAATGTAATCCTGCTATAGGATAGCATATTAAATTTTGATGGATTTTCACTAAGTTCCTAGCACTACCACCAATTGCAATAAGAGGCAATTTCTTATTGATTAACCATGGTAACGTTCGAAATTGAAACTCTAAATACTGTTGCATTCCCTCTAACTCATCTTTAGTAGGAATATCCCCTTTAATAAATTGTTGCTTTAAAGAAAGTGCCCCAAATGGAAAACTATGGTACTCTAAAATCTCTCTATTTCTAAAGTATGTAACTTCTGTACTTCCCCCGCCGATATCTACCGTTATTCCTTCTGAAAACGATGTAGAATTCATAACCGCCAAGTATCCGTAACGCGCTTCCTCATACTCTGATAATACTCTAAGAGTAAAGTCCGTTTGTCCTTCAACAAGCTTTTTAATTTCCTCTTGATTCTCCGACTGTCTAATTGTTGCTGTTGCAACACAAAGTACATGATGCAACTGATGGAATCTTGTACTTTCTTGAAATTGAAATAATGTCTGTAATAATACTTCTATTCCCTCTTCATTCAACACACCATCAATTAAGTAATTCCTTAACCTAGCAACAACTTTCGTATTTTCAATCTCTTTATAAAAACCTCCATTTTGCTTTTCATAAATAACTAAACGCATTGTATTAGATCCAATATCTATAATGGCATACTGTTGTTTTAATATTTCTTTCAAACTTCTCACTCTTTCATTATCAAATTTCAAAAACATATTCTATTACTATTATACAAAATAGTTGTTTTTTGTAACAATATTGCTTTAATATTGAAAATATATACAATCACTTTTTGCGTATAATAAATACCTATTTTATTTATGGTATAATAATGAAAAATTGAAAGGAGATTCAATATGAAACCTTCACAACCACAATCTCAATTACAAAACCAACATTCTATTAATCGACTAGCTCAATCTATTTTCGTTGTGAATCGTCATGCTAAAGCAGCTACTAATCCTAAATATTTATACTGGTTAAAAAAGACAGCTTTAGAACGTTTGATTGCTGAAAAAAAAGCAATTAAAGAAGGATTACATTTTTCTAGAAACCCACGTTTTAGCCAACAACAATCTGATGTCCTTATACGTTTAGGCGATTATTTTTTCCACATCCCTCCTACGAAAGAAGATTTTCGAATTCTACCGCATCTTGGTCATCTTGAATCCTCCTATCGAAATCCGAAAACAACCTTATCTTTAACAGTGGCAAAAAAAACAATTCAAGATTATATTGGTCCTGAAGCATTAAAACAAGAAAAAAAATTAAGTGAACCTGTTCCATGGTATAGTCGTACTTATACAAAAAAATAAAACAGTTTGGCCAAGTGTAGGCCAAACTGTTTTATTTTTTCTCTTCTTTAATTTTAATATTTGCTTGTTTATAAAAAGCTACTTTTTCTGTATTATAAGACTTTGTGAATTCATTAAATTTATCTTTTTCTGACTCAATATCCTTATAAGATTGATTTACTACTTTTACTTTTTCACTAATATCTTTTAATTTAGTACCTTTATCTTGTAACATTGTATATAACTCTTTTTCTTGTTTTAAAGATTTGTCATAGCTGTCATACATTTTATTAAATGAATCGTGTCGTTTCTCATACGTGCTTTTCACTTTATCAGCTTGATCTTTCAATTTCTTATCTTCAATTTTCTTCACATACTTATCAGCTGACTTCACTTCTTCTTGCGCTTTATTTAAAACTTCTTTTTCTTTTGCAAGCACTTTTTCTCGTTCAGTTGTATTTTTCACTGCTTGATTCAGTTTTTCTTTAACAGTTTGATTATTATCTTTTCCTTCTTGAACAATCTGGTTATATAATTCTTGTCCTTCTTTCTCTAAAGTCTCAAGTTTTTTTGCATCTTCAAACATTGTTTTTTCTTGTTTAGCAGCGTTTTCAAACGCTACATATAATTCTTCTTCTGGTTTCGGACCGAAACAACCGGCTAATAAAATCATTGATAATGCAGTTACAATTGCTAATTTACTATATTTCAACATCTCTTCCTCCTACTTATAAACGACCATCGTGTAATATAAAAAAGTTATAAAATATGTAATTGTTCTATACACTCGCATCTTTTTTACGAAGATCATTAATATTGTTTGTACAAATTATTACTTGATATTACATTATTCTTTTTGAATTATTTAGCAATTCCATATCCATCTTTAAGTATACTACTTCGTGTTTTTTAAGGCCTGTTTACACTATGTATTACTTTAATGTCCACGGAATTTCACCTCAGTCTTAATAAGACTATAATAGTTCACCTGATAAAAGGTGATCGCTCCGCTCTCACGTCTATCATTCCCTTTCCAGCTTTCTATCAATTAATCTCTTTGTTCATTTTACACAGTACAATCGATATCTCGCAACAACTTACAAATATTCTTTTCATTTCCTAAAAAGGAAAAGTGTAGAGCTTGCTTTCCTCTACACTTTTAAAATAAAACACACTGTGCAAATTGCATTGACACTACCATCATAATTATATGCTTATTTCATATATTTTTAAAGACTTTTATTACAAACGTGGCGTTTTTTTGTAATAAAAGTCAAAAAAATGTTACAAATAAAACATCTTCCTATCATATATCTTCAAATCAAAGCTTCACTCATTTTCTTGCAAATTTCTATACTGGTACAATTGATTTTGCGACTTTCTCAACAGTTCTTCAAACGTTTTTCCTTCTACTGGATAGCTAGCTGCTCCAAATAAAAGAGTGACACTGAGTAAATCACCTTCTATTTCACTTTCAATATTTTTCATTAATCGTTTTGTTATTGTTGATGTTTCATGACCATTATCAATTGCTACAATAACGTACTTATTTTCATCCCACTTTGTAACAACATCGCCCTTCCGAATTGTCTTTACAATGGTACTCTCTAATTTTTGTACTAATACTCCCAACTTTTTTTCTTGCAACGTGTCTTTTAATCCTTCCCATTCTTTTACAGAAAGAATGTACACTGTAATATTACGAGAATCTCTTTCAGATAAAGCAGCTACTTTCCCAAAAAAATCAACAACAAAATCATTGCTTGCCATTCCTCCTACTTCCATACCCATACGCTCGTTCGCTCTTTTATCGTACCAATGTCCAAAATAATAACTTAGTATCATTTGCAATATATAAATAATAAAGACGGTATAAAATGATCGTGAATCCAGTTTTGCAATTACATCCTGAAGTGCAATCCATTCTGTAACTGCCACAGTATTGCCAAGCAATAATCCACTAATTTTCCCTTTATGTTTCATACTTTTCCCCCTTTTATACCAATATATGTTTCTATATCAATAATGTTTTTCTACAAAATAAAA
>NZ_JBNLYC010000056.1:0-28301 GCF_050172015.1 Bacillus sp. GMa5/1
ATTCCCCCTAAAATGAAAAAATACGCTATTCTTTCTATAGAATCATAGGAAAGGATGGCGTTTTAGTATGAATTTATCGATTTCTGATGAATTAGAATTGTTTTCTAAAGAATTGCAACGATATATGTCACCTGATGCTTTAGAGCAATTAGCTAAAAATGTAGGATTTGTTAAACGAAAAAGTAAATACCGCGCACAAGATTTAGTGGCTCTATGTATTTGGTTAAGTCAAAATATTGCCCATACTTCATTGGTACAATTAAGTAGTCGATTAGAAGCTAACACAGGCATTTCTATGAGTCCAGAAGGACTCAATCAACGTTTTAATTCTCAGGCTGTTCAGTTTTTACAACAACTCTTAGCACATTTACTTCACCAACAATTTTGTTCTTCTAACAAGATTCCAACTTTGTATACAAACTATTTTCGACGTATTCGTGTATTGGATTCTACACATTTTCAAATTCCGGATAAATTCACTTCTATATATCAAGGTTCAGGTGGTAGTGGTCAAAATGCTGGTGTGAAAATTCAACTAGAGTATGATTTACTAAGTGGTCAATTTCTTCATGTTCATGTAGGATCGGGAAAGCACAATGATAAAACGTATGGTTCTACTTGTTTAGCGTCCCTTCAACCGAAACGATATATGTATACGTGATTTAGGATACTTCGACCTAAAAGACTTACATACTATAGAAGAGTGTAATGCTTATTTTATTTCAAGATTAAAGCTCAATACACGTATATATCAAAAGAATAATGAGCCTGAATACTTTCAAAATGGAACAATAAAAAAGCACTCTGAGTACATCCAATTAGATATGGAGCAATTCATTGACCAATTACAGTCAGGTGAAACATATGAAATTCCTGAAATTTATATTGGAATGTATCAAAAACTTCCTGCAAGACTCATTCTGTACAAATTAACTGAAACACAAATGAAACGTAGACAAAAGGATTTAGCATCTAAAGAACATAAGAAGCAAATTACCTATAAAGAACGTAGTAAGAGGCTTAGTGCAATTAACTTTTACATTACAAATATTCCTTTAGAATATCTACCAAAGGAACAAGTATACGATTTTTACTCCTTACGCTGGCAAATTGAACTTATTTTTAAAACATGGAAATCATTTTTTCGTATTCATCACTGTAATTCTGTAAAATTAGAACGACTAGAATGTCACTTATACGGACAATTAATAAGTATCCTTCTTTGTTCCTCCACCATGTTTCAAATGCGCCAATTACTCCTCATCAAGAAGAAACGAGAATTAAGTGAATATAAAGCAATTTATATCATCAAAGATTATTTTCCACTTATTTATCAATCTTTACAAAAAGACACCCAAGAATTAACAAAGATTCTCTTTCGTCTGTTTAATCTCTTACAGAAAAACGGACGAAAATCCCATAGGTATGAGAAGAAAACAGTCTTTGATATCTTAGGCGTCGTATACAACTTTTCTATGTCTCACAGTCATGTAGCGTAATCCAAAAAACTGAAACCTGATAGGGTTTATTTGGCATGCAAATCTTTAAAGAACTTACATTTGTCTTTAGAAAAACGAAAAAATTTCACTTGAAATTAAACTTATATAAGCTTAGCTTGATGGCGATGGGGGCGGGCCCCAATAAGAACGGTATCTAAGATTGTATGAAAGGTGTTAGTTCCATTCAAAAGGCCTCAGCCGACGATTAACTCAAGTACCGGTTTCGGATGACTCCCATGTGATGAAGTTCGTGTCCTGCGATGCCGTACGCGAGGGCGCGCGCCGTAATGCTTAGGTTGTTGGCTGTGCCCTTGCGGTTCCACGCCTCCGCCGGTAGCCCGCGCAGCAATGTGATCGTTGATTGCCGGACGGCCTGGTAGTCTTCGGCCAGTTGCGCGATTGTCCAGCTTCCGAAAGGAGGCATGAACAATTCCTGATCGAAACCGGTCAGCGGCGTCTGGTCCCCTCTTGCGAACCGGAGCAGGCGGTAGGTCATGACGCGTTCCGCGTCTGTAATGTGGCCCACAACTTCTTTCAGTGTCCATTTTCCTTCCGCATACCGATATGCGGCCTGGCTTTCGGTCAACGATGCCAGGAGCTCGGTCATTTGCTTTTCCTGGGCGAGCAGAATGTCGATGATGTTACCGTCCGGCACCAAACGGATATATTCGCCGGAGTTCCCAGCGTATTCTTCTTCTGACGGTCTTTGATTCATGCGTAGTCACCTCTTTATGTAGATATAGAAAATTATAGCACTCGTCTATGTCTAATAAATTCGCGAAATGATAGAACTTCCCTTCTAATAATTGAGGCTAAGCAACTATTTAGTCGGTCGCCACACTATCCTGATTCCTTAGCGCAATAAGCAATTCTAATCAATAATGCATAAAAATTAGAAGTTATACAATATTTCAAAGTTATTAATATATATTAGTTTATTCCGAAACACACATAAATATATTTTGTCGAAACTATTAAAAAGGGAGAATTTCTCTAGCTGAAGAATTAATAATTGTGTTACCAATATGTAAAAATCTCAATTTAAAACTAAAGGAGAACAAAATGGGACAAATAATTGTATCGATGTACCTCTCACTAGATGGTGTCATGGAGGAACCAGCTTGGACTGCTCCATACTTCAATGAAGAAGTGGCAAAGTTTCAATCCAATTTACTGTTTGAAAGTGAAGCTCTTCTACTAGGGCGAGTAACCTATCAAGGTTTTGCAGCTGCTTGGCCTTCTATGACTGATGAAGAAGGTTTTGCTGATAAGATGAACAGCATGCCTAAATTTGTTGCTTCAACAACTTTGGAAAAAACCGAATGGAATGCAAATCTTATCAAGGGTAATATTGTAGAAGAAATATCGAAACTGAAGGAACAGCCTGGTCAGAACCTTTTAATCTATGGCAGCAGTGATCTTACACAAACATTAATGCAACATGACCTCATTGATGAATATCACTTTATAGTCAATCCCGTTATCGTAGGGAGCGGAAAGCGTCTCTTTAAAGACCAGAACAATACAAAAGCATTAAAACTTATAGAAACAAGAACGACCAGTTCAGGTGTCGTTATTCTTTCCTATCAGCCGGAGAAAAAAGAATAATTATTGATAAATTATATAAACAAAAAAACTCATCAGAATAAATCCTGCTGAGTTTTTTTATAAGATAATACATATATTAATTTATAAAAATTACACGGGTTAGTACTTTATCAGTCATACCTACATAGGCATCGGATATTCCATATGTTTGTCCTGTTTGGAGAGAGCTCATTAATACCTCCATATCTAGCTGTATATACTCTGTACCTTTCTTTATTCTTCCATCCTGAAAATAATCAGGTTTGCAATTTTTACAGCCCATACAAAGACAAGGATCCAGAGAGTAATGATAATAATGCCTGTTATCCAATTCTTTGGTTTGCTTATTGTCTGTCTTTCCTCTACCTTTCTTTTACAATCCTCCAACACTTCTTTAGGAATAAGTTTTAATGCCAAGTATACACCTAATGGTACAAGAATCAAATCATCAAGATACCCCAAGATTGGAATGAAGTCTGGGATTAAATCTATAGGACTAAAAGCATACGCAACAACAAGCATTGTAAATAATTTAGCATACCAAGGGACTCTTTCATCTCGATATGCCAAATAAAGTACAAGAAGTTGTTTTTTTAAGTTTCTAGCCCATTTTTTCATTTTTTGTATGATAGATATTTTTTCTTCTGTTTCTATCGGTTTATTTTGATTCAAATTATTCCTCTCCCATTTTATTACTTCGTACATCTTCTCAGAATTGTTCTTATTAACTGTATAATAATTGCGTAGCTACTATTGAGTCTAATACTTTATTTTAATAAAAACTATTTATAATATAAAACCTAATGATCAGTCTACATTTTAATAATCAATAAATTAGAAAGATAAGGGATAAGAAACACGTTTAAATCAACTAGGTTTAATCTAATCCAGTTTTTTAATGGGAACAAGCATGTGAGGGAGGGATCCCCAGATTTTCGTTCTGGGGTATTCTTTAATTTTAACCTGATAGACATAGGAGAAAACTTCTAATTTAGTAATTTGTGTAGTACAAGCTGTAACTAAATCTATTAATCTGACATACCATATAAATGTAACTTTAAATCAATAAAAAGTTGCAAAGGAGGCGAATATAAAATGGCATCATTTGAAATTGGAGCAAGATCTCTTTTTAACTTTCGAAACGAACGCTTTTTCTTATTAGTTGAAGATGAAATTACAATTCCAGATAAAGGTGTAGAAATTGATCCAGTTAATATCTATGAAATTGACGAGCAAACTTTCGATTTTATCAGAGATGAAGGAGATACACCTGTAATTGAACCAGTTGATACACTTCCAACTGTACCACCTGAATTTAAATTAGAACGAAAATGTATTTTCACAGTCGATAATTCATACTTTGTAATATACGATTTAGAAGATGGAACTGATAACAACGTCCTATTAAGAATCAGTGCAGCATTATTTAATTCATTAAGAAATTCTGGTGTTCGTGAATGTTTTCCTCAAATTTTCATTTAAGAACTTAAATTAATTAGACCTCAAATGGAATACTCTTTGAACAATTTAACCCCTCGTAGTTTTCTACAAAGGGTTAAATTGTTATGTAAAAAGTTTTTTAATTATTAGCAGTTTTTGGCGGTTCGACAGGTACGATTGCTAGTCCAATTCGAGCAACCTAAGAAAAGCAAATGCCCCAAAACGATAAAATTAGCATCTCTAGGTGAAAATGTACAATTTTTTGTTTTGGGGCACTTTAAAATGTTAGCTTGATAGGCTTGGGGTGGGACCCCAAACAGTACGATTTTATTTCAAAGACACAACGATCTTACTACACACTTTTTATTTATCTCACACTCTCATATGCTAGTATTACTATTTTTTATTACTAATGTTGCCGTTTCACTCGGATGGCTAAGAGGAAAATGATGGCCATATGGAACAAAATCAACCTTACCAAGATGCGATGGAGCAGAATAGCCTCTGTCATACTCCCCCCAAATAATGTGAAGATTATACTTTGTTACTTCATTGAAATCACCTTGATCGTTTTTCAGTAGTAAACTGTTAAGCTGAACCGTAGTATTTAAAATTCTAGGAGAAGTAAAACTGTTCCTTATTTTTTCAATATAATGTTCAGGGATGCTCTCCATACTTTCAAACAAACCATTACTTAATAAATATCGCTCTATGAAATTAGTAGTTGCCAGTTTTAATGTCCATTTGTTCATAAATTGAGGAACATTTAGCGATTTAGCATTTTTTTTAGCAATAGGTGGCTGAAGTAAAGTGATTGCATACTTCTCATCTATGTACTCTTGTACCAATGCTTCCAGAAGAATAAACGCACCGAATGAATGGCCAATTAGATGTGCACCATTCGTAGCTTTCTCCAATAACTTTTTCACTACATTCAAAGAGATATCTAGAAGATTTTTCTCTCGTTTAAAAGGAGAACGTCCCAAACCTGGAAGATCCAAGATCCATACAGGTTGACCAGTTTTTTTATGAAGCTCTTGTGCTAAAGGAAATAAATCCTCTCCATCACTCAATAAACCATGTAATAAAATAAAGGGTTTACCCTCTCCTTGTAATTGGTAAAGGGTATTGTTATCGCATAATGTTCGTTTAAATACATGATTATGCTGGCCATATTGATACATCATTCGATAATCCAGATCAGCTACTACGGCAGGGAAAAATTTCATTACACTCGTCTCCTTAAACCAATCTCCTCCCATAATTTTTTTCGCTGAAACATTTGAAAATTTTCGTTTTGTAATAAAATTCAGTCCATCAGAAGGAATTTTTGTTATTTTACTTACTCCACTATTCATAATTGCTTTCATAAATGGCATTGGGACAGAGATTTTTGGTGCCCTCATATTCATACTTTCTGACATAATACTTAATAACTCAGCAATGTTCTGATCGTGCTGTTTGTCTTCAACAAGTGTATATGTTTGAATAGTCGGTTGCTCTAATCTGAAAACCTGCACAATAAACTTCGCAAGCTCATCGTTTGAAATAAGTGGTAACCTATATCCCTTACCTCCAGGAATCATTGGCATGAGCCCTCTTCGCATACTCATCACAAGCAAACCTAATCCTGCTATCTGCTCTGTACTCCCTGTTTTACTACTACCGACTACAGTTGGCGGATTAATTACAGAAAGCGGATAACCTACTGCTGATGCCTGCTGACGGATATAAAGATCTGCTAAAAATTTTGTTCTCTCATATGGATTTTTTATTTTCAAATAATTATTTCCTTCTTGAAACACATCAATTGCAATCTTGCTATTTTTATCATCAAAGGGGCTCATATAACCTACAACATGAATAAATTGTTGCAAGCCCTTCAATTGATGAATACTTTTAGCTAATTCACTAATATGTTTGGCACCATTTAAAAATACGGAAGCTGCCTCTTTACTTGTCGCTTGAATATCCATGGGGCCTCCTGCGTGAATAATCACATCCGTTTTCAATACCCTCTCCTTATCTTCAGCACTTAGACCTAAATCTATTTTCGTCAAATCACCTTCAATAAAGTGCATAACTTCCTTTTTTAAGATGCCTCTTTCTTGAAAAAGACGTATTGCTTTACTTTTCGACCTCACTAAAAGAAGAATTTTAACATCCTCTTTGGCTAATTCTTTCACTATTTGCTTTCCAATAAAGCCTGTTCCACCAGTTAAAAATACTGTTCTCATATAAAATCCCCCTTTTAGTACTACTCAGTACTAATTTGATGTAAAAAAAATGCTTCTTTTATCGAAGCAATTTTAAAAAATGATCTGCTGTTTTCGTGATTACAGTTGCATCCTTCAATGTTTCTGAAATAAATAACGCTCCTTCAAGATTTGTAATAAAAAGTGATGCAACCTCATCAATCTGAATCGTATTTCTAAATTCTCCATTCTCTACCCCTTGTTTAAGTAATAGAGAAACTTTCTTTTGTAATCCTGTAAAAAAAAGACCTATTTTTTCTTTTATTTGCGTGGCCTGTTTAGGACTTTGAATATAAAGAGTAATAAATGGACAGCTCCCCTTATACTCTCTCGACTGAACTCCTTGTGATAATTGCTTTAAAAACAGTTGGATACGATCTTCAACTAAAAATTGCTTCTGAGAAAGTACGTCATCAATTGCAGATTGATACATTTCAATCCAATAATCAACGACCGCTTCTAATAATACTTCCTTATTAGAAAAGTGATAATACACATTAGACTTTGAAACTTTGCTTACACGTACTAATTCATCCATACTTGTATAAGCAAACCCTTTTTCTAAAAATAATGTTGCAGCTACTTCAATCACACGTCTTTGATTCATTAATTTTACCTTTGTCATAACTAGAACTATATAGTACTAATTTAAATATTACAAGTATTTATGTTAATTTAGAAAAAAGTTTGATTAAAAAAGTTCCACTAACATTGATTTTACTGCAAAAAATCTTATTTTGAATAAAATTGAACTGACCCCCAAAATTGTTAATTCACTATCGTCTAATAGACATCACCATACATACCCATCAACTTAAGAAAAAGAAATGTCCCCTAAACGAAAAAATGAGAGACTTCTCAGAATAGCTATCTGTAGAGAAAGAAAATTTTAATTTAGGGAGATATGAAAGTATTAGTTTGATGGTGATGGGGTGCTCCCCTATGTCTATCAAGTTAAGATATTATATTATCCCCATAATGAAAATTGTTTGCATGACGTTATATTTAGAGTAATTATCTTGATTATTTTTAACATCCCCTTAATTCTTAAACTGATGTATTGGGAGACCACTCCATATACATCAGTTTTTAAAAATTAAATACTTTATTTACCAAGTTAATATAAATTGCCTTCGCATAAGAGACAGTAGAATTTCTAAATCTTCATTTTAATATTAATCAATTCAAGCGTATTCCTTCGAATGCATTTATTACCAAGTCATGCACATAGGAATCATCCAACTTTTCACCGGTTACTAGCAACCGATAGAAAATTGGTCCGTAAATGAGATCGATACTTAAGTCAACATCGAGATTTTCTTTTAATTCGCCCCTTTTAATTCCCTTCTCCAGGAGTTGTTTTGCTTGCAGGCGACGTGGCTGGAAATATCGAGTACGATATTCCTCTGCCAGCTTTGAATCAAATTGTCCTTCACCAACTAACTCAGTAATAATAGTCCCTTCACGACTTATCAAAAATTTGGTTAAACTTGTAGCATGAATTAAAATATCATTCAATGCTGAACCTGTGTCAGGTATAGGCAATCTAGCTGCGGCAGCAAAAAGAAAACCATCCATTACTACAGCAGCCTTATTAGGCCACCATTTATAAATTGTAGCTTTACTAACTTTAGCACGGTCTGCAATTTTATCGACTGTGACTGCTTTAAAGCCACTTTCCAGTAATAACTCATAAGATGCAGAAAGGATAGCTTTTTGGGTTTCGACATTACGTGGTCTACCTCTTTTACCTTGCACATTAATCATTCCTTCCAAGAATCATAAACTATACGTTTAGTATACTTAATATGAACAAAAAATAAAATAGCCTATTTACAAAACTAAACGTTTAGTATATATTTTAGTTAATTAATAAACTGAACGTACAGTTTATTAATTGTTAAGGAATCTCGTAATAATCATGGCTTTATCTAAGTTCCAAAATACACCAAGGTAATTCTGAAATAAAAATATGGGGGAAATACTTATGTCTAATTTTAAAAATAAAGCAAGTGATAAGGAAATTTCATCGGGTTTAATCATTCTTCTGGCAACTGCATGTGGTATCATCGTGGCTAATCTTTATTATGCGCAGCCTTTAATTGGGGTAATTAGTAATGAAATTGGGCTTTCTAATAGTAGCGCTGGATTAATTGTAACGCTAACTCAAATTGGATATGTTGTTGGCTTATTATTTCTTGTGCCTTTGGGGGATATTGTTGAGAATAAAAAATTGATACTTATATTGTTATTTTCAAGTGCATTTGCACTCATTTCTATGGTTTTTGTAAAAAGCGCAACCTTGTTGTTAATTGCTTCATTCTTTATCGGACTGGGTTCGGTCGCAGCGCAAGTGCTCGTACCTCTTGTATCATATCTTTCATCTGAAAATACACGCGGTCGCGTAGTTGGCAACGTCATGAGTGGTCTGTTATTAGGTATTATGCTTGCGCGACCGATATCTAGTTTAGTAGCCGGTATGTGGGGATGGAATGCAATATTTGCTTTATCTTCTACTGTAATTATTGTTTTGGCATTTGTATTATCGAAAGTACTCCCTACTAGGAAACCAAAGGCAAAAACAAATTATACCACCTTACTTAATTCAATGTGGCAACTACTACGAACTACTCCAATTTTACGCCGTCGTGCCATTTATCATGCTTGTGTATTTGGGGCTTTCAGCTTATTCTGGACCACTGTTCCATTATTATTATCTAGTCCTGCTTTTCATTTTTCTCAGACTGCCATAGCATTATATGCACTTGTCGGAATTACAGGTGCAATAGCCGCTCCAATAGGTGGTCGTCTAGCTGATCTTGGCTGGACACGACCCGCCACTGGGATAGTTCTCACTGTTGTTATTATTTCTTTATTACTACCACTTATTATTCGAAGTAGTTCGCCCATCGGAATAGCTGTTTTAGTAATTGCTGCAATTCTGTTGGATATGGGAGTATCTGCAAACCTTGTGCTTAGCCAACGTTTAATTTTCTCGTTGAGTCCAGAAATTCGTAGTCGATTAAATGGGCTATTTATGGCTATTTTCTTTTTAGGAGGTGCAGTTGGATCCTTTATTGGAGGATGGGCATATGCCTTAGGAGGATGGAATCTAACACTATGGATAGGAATCACTTTTCCGGCCATAGCCTTGCTTTATTTCGCCACAGAAAAATAGTTCTATAATCAAATTATTTACGAATTGTATTGAGCTTTTGGTGCAGATTTAAAGTTTTTAAAGACTTCTAAATTCTGGTTAGAGCAGTATGAAATAGAAGTGATGGGACGTCAGGAGACAGGAAATCAAGAGCCAATTATCCAAAGATGGATGCTGACTGCGAGTGTATACTTTTTGGATCATCATGTAACATAAAAAGCCCCTTTTTAGTCTATAAATATTTTATAATGAGTGTAGTTTATTTAGAAAATACTAAACTACACTTTTTAATTCGGTTGTCAAATCTTTCACACACTCTCTCTTTTAAATAATAGCTCATAATAATAAGTGCGCCTTTTTTTCCTATTTTTCGTACATCTTCATCAATAAAACCACATTTTTTATATAATAACTGTGCAGTAATGTTTTTCACATTTATCGCTAGCCAATACAATTTCACTAATATGTGGATATTCTTTGCGTACAAAATCAGGTAGTAACAATAATGATTGTTTGGTATGCCCCTTTCCTTGATAATAATAATCCGTTGAAAGAGCTCGTAATAACATAGCTTTTGGATTTTTAGATTATGGATTTATGCCTGCATTTTCATGAAGCTCAAAAAATGTTATAAGCTCATTATTTGCAAGAAATAATATAGAATGTATGTCAGTATCGCCTTCTGATAATTCTACACATTTCTTTGGTTTACCTGTAAATTGTAACTGTTCCTCAGATAATTCATAGCATTCTACTTGTTTTTTAAATCGTTCTTCAAATTCAAATAACCCCATAATGTCCCTCCATTAATTCTCCCCGTTTGCTAAATAACTTTATATGGAAAAAGTTGATACCCTCGTATTTGAGAATATCACCTTTCATTTTTATGTAACTCTATAGTATAAAAAAGAACTTTATTTTCATTAAACAGCTTCGTTGCTATAAAAGGCAAAAAAGCTCATTTTTTCATTTGGGGGTAATTCTGAATTCTTAAGTTGATGGGCATGGGGTCGCGCCCCATCTCTATCAAGCTAAGCTTATATAAAATAAATTTCAGGTGAGATTGTTTCTTATTTCTAAAGGACAAGTGTAGGTAATTGAAAGATTTGCATACAAAATAAACCTTAAAAAGTTTCACATTTAAGCTAAACTAAGCTAAGAAAGTCAATTTTAACAATCTATGTTTTTCTTTTACATATTAGCAGAATAAGAAGGTTATCAAAGGCTGGATGAAACCCCCAGCGAATGATAACCTTTTGAAATAGCATATCAATGATTTAAATAAATACCCTCATGAATATATTATTGAGCCACTCCAAATACATTGATTTCTGCCGCACTTGTCCATGGATTATTGTTTACCTCGCTTAATGCACGTAGTCTAATATAACGACCTGTCTTGTTTGCAAAGTTGACTTCTTTCAAATTAGTATTATTTGCAAAAGCACCTATGGATACAGCTGTTCCCCAATTCACTCCATCACTACTTACGTAAAACTCATAATCCTTAATCGTTCCGTTTATTTGGCCGTCTTGCCTTGGCAGGTAGCTGAATTTGGAGAGGTTATAGGTCGCACCTAAATCAATTTGAATCTCATGTGGCATTGGAGCAACAGGACTCCAGTTTGTATGCCAAAATGTGTCTTTATTTCCGTCAAAGGCATACGTACCTAAATTGTACCAATTATAGCTATCTACATATTTTAGCGTCCAGTTTGTCTGCGGAATTAAACTAGCTTCTTTTGTTGTGACCGCTACATTCATAGTCGAATTACTTGTGCTTGTCGTTGTAATCGTTACACCTGATTTTTCTCCCGTGTAGGTATTACTATTCGGATTGGTGTCTGGACTAAAGGAAGCAGCATGATTTTGATTCGTGTAATAGAAAGGGTCTTGGTATTCACTGACGGATTGTTCTATATCAATGAAAGGATGAGGATCACTGGAATTATTATTCATGGATTCATCAATATGCCAAACCGCAATACCACCAGAATTAGTTGGTAAGCTCGCATCATACCCAACCTTTGCGCGATTCTCAACTAAAAAATACGTATTATCCTTTAAAGGAATCTTTAACACATTATAGTTATTTGGGATCGCATTTAGAGTAAAATTGTTGCTGGTATTTACTACATTTGGCGTTACAAAACCTAGTTTTACCTTGGACCAAGCATCCATATGATCTGGCGTAGTTCCATACTCTTCTCCTGGAAGACTATTCCAAGCTCCATTCCCCATTATACTTAGACTACCCACACGGTTATTGTCGCCATATAGATCTGGAAGACCAAAAGAATGACCTAACTCATGAGCAGGTATACCAATTGTCGCCATATGACCATATTGCTTTTCCCCCTGCGCTGTATACATGCCTGATACTGTAACACCATCGTGATTTGTATTAGGAGCATATGACTGATGTGCCCAAATATTTGGAAGTGGACCACCACTAGCCTGTTCATTACCAGCAAGAAAACTTACAATGTAGAAGCCATCTTTAGAGTCAATGACTTGATCATTATTAGTATCAAGACTAGCAAAATTCACTTGAGAATCAGCTTTAGCCAGTGCATCTGTTATAACCGTACCCATACTTTTTCCCGATGTACTCGGATGAGCGTAATCTAATTTCACTTTAACCACTCCATCATTTTGAGTACCATATGTTTCAGGAGCTGGAGTTATCTGTACTTTTCCATTACTTACTTCATTATAGTAATTCTTAACTGACTTTTGATTTGTAGAAAAGAATTTGTTACTCCAATCGTTATCGTTATATGCAATATCAACATCTGTAAACCCAATTAACAAAACAAGTAATTTTTTGTTTCCTAAAACTGGAGTGACAGTTCCATCAATATTTTTTGGTGATTCTTTTTGTAATTTATTCATGTGCTCCTGTTTTTTCTTTGCTTGAGGGTTGTAATTCTTTATCCATTTGTTCAAATTGTTCTCATTTACTGCCATTGAAGGCTTCTTATCAATTTTATATTTTTTCCCCGTCGATTTCAGTTCATCTAATGTAAGCTCCGCGTAATTCCAATACCCCTTCTGATCTTGTAAAAGTACATCTCCATCCTTTGTACTTACCCAATGGAACCATTCATCTCCATGTAACGTGCCCTCAAAAGATTCGCCTGAAGGCTGCTTCATTTTGACAACTCCCTCGTATGCTGGTGCGGCAAAAGAGTCCGTTTGAACATACAAAACACAAATCAAAGAAAAAACGGACATGAACAGGAATTTTAAAATTCTTTGCATAAACTTTCCCCCTTTTTCAATTGTGTGTGGAATATTCTGTTGATAGCCAGACTAGATTCATACATGGAATAAATCGACAGATACATTTGTATAACACTAACAGAATACCTTTAATTATAATTACAGGAAATTGAAAAAATGTTATTTTTTTAATTCTGTTAATATTTTCTCAAGATTATCCAGTTAAGCAGAATCGATGAAAGTTACATGTGGAGTTCCGGAAAAAATTATACTTTTAGTATGTATATAATGCCACATGTTGACTAATCCAAATTAAATAAAGTTTATGAGCAAAAGAGAGTGTAATTTGACATTGTGTAATAAAGATAAGGCCCACCTACTAAAATAGGTGGGCTTTTTGTTGGGTATTACTATCTCATTGCACAAAAGGGAATTTGTATTAAAATATTAACACATTTTTAGAGTTCTTATATTGAGAAAAAAGATACTATAAGGACTCTAAGAATGGCAAAATAATATACATTATAAAAATATAAAATCCGGCCATACAGATAGTTTAATTAAATATTATAACGCATTAACTCTAGCAGAAAAGAGGAATTAGTTTGTTTTAAAGTAATAAGTGGACAATACTTCTTAGGTGTAGAAGGTATCGAGATTCCTGTACCAATTCCAGCGTTGGCTGCAGCTCTATTAATTAGTTTAGGAATAATTCTACTTTGTTCTTAATTTAAGGAATTCCAAATACCCATACTTTTTAATGGATAAGCCCTTAAGTACATAAATGCTTTTGGGTTTTTATAATGAAAAAAGACACCTAAGGTGCCTTCCTCCGACTTGAGAATTACATCTATGTATTGAAGAAATTTATAAAAGATAAATACAAAAAGGACAGCTTCTAACAATAATTTATAGATGTTTATTATTCTCCAGATGAAGTTACTGGATTTTTTGTGATGATGAATAACAGTTGTTAGATAATAACTTATTTATCCCGAAAGTGCAGTTTGTAAATGATTCTGATTAAATCTTCTCATTAATTCAATTTTGTAATCTGTATAGAAATAAATTTTCAAATCAAATAAATTAGGGGTCACCATACATGCTCATTAAGTTAAAATATCATAATAGTTCCAGAACTAATTTTTTACATGTTAATCATTTTTATCGTTTTTGGTGAAGAATGTGTTTCTTAGCTTGATAGCGATGGGGTGCTCCCCCATATAAAGAAATTTTAAACCTCTTAATCTACATTTCCTTTATGTAAATATGGGAATAACGAAATTACCCCAAGGATAGCTAAACAAGCTCCAATCCATAGAGGAGATACAAAACCATATCCTTTACTGATCCCAAGACCACCTAGTGACGAACCAATAACAATACCTAGCGTAATAAAAGAACTATGAACGGTATTTATCATTATTCCATTACTAGCTGTCTTCATCACCCTCGCAACCATAGCTGGATTCAATGCTACACCAGTTAAACCAATAAAAATCGTAGAAATAACTGCAATGTATTTATTCTCTGCACTTAAAGCAAATAAAGACAACGCTATGATTAATATAATTAATCCACCCATAAGTATTTTCATTGTAAATTTATCAGCGAACTTGCCAATTATTATATTCCCAATTACTGTCGCGCTACCATAGAGAGCAAGTAAATATGGAATACTTGCACTTGAAAACCCTGTAACATTTGTAAAGATAGGAGTGAAATAACTAAATGCTGCAAACGTACCACCAATAATGAACATACTTGTTACGTACGCTGCCCAAAGATGAATATTCTTAAATCGCAGAAGTTCATCTTTCCAATTTAATTGCTCTTTATTTGAAGAGGATGGTAACAACCGTTGAATCATAATTGCTGATACTAGCACAAGAACAGAAACAGCCCCAAAACTAATACGCCAGCCAAAATATTGCGAAATAACGGTTGTTATAGGTAAACCTAATACAGTTGCGAACATTAAACCTGCAAGTACAATTGATGCAGCTTTTCCCCTTGAATCAGAGTGAACCAATGTCGCAGAAAAGGAAATCGCAACTCCAAAAGCTGAAGCTGAAGCAATACCAGTTATAATACGTGAAATCATCATAATATCATAGTTCCAAGCAATAGCTCCGAGCGATTGACCAATTAAAAATATGAACATTAAAAACAATAATGCTTGTTTGCTGCGCATTCGTAAGAGGATTGCAGTTAAAATGGGGCCTCCTATTACCATTGCTCCTGCATAAGCTGAAATTAAATACCCAATGGATGATACAGAAACCTGGAATGCAAGAGCAAGTTCATTCATCATACCTGCAACCATAAATTCTGATGTAGTCATACAAAAGATTGCTAAAGCTAATAAATAAATAAATAATCGATGGCATAAAAACACTCCTTATTCATTACTGTAATGATCGGTACAAAAATAGTGCGAAAAAAGGGCGCACTAAGCGCCACAAATAGACTCTACTGTTCCTTTGATAACTTGTTCAGACAACATCCGATTTTGCATCGATACATTAAGAACACGGAATCCGTAATAACTGCTTAAAAGCAGACTAGCTAATTCTTCAGCTGATTGCTTCTTTGAAATTTCACCTGTTTGCAATCCTTCCTCCATCACTGTTTCAATAGCTTGTTTAAGAAGTTCAACATGCTTCGAGAAAATTTCTTGTACCATTAAATCGTTTTTAGCACGTTCTATACTGGCATTAATCAATAAACATCCTTTTTGATCCATATTCTCAAAGTCTTCTTTCAATGCCCATTCAAAAAAATTACTTAATCGTTCTTTAACTGGAATTGGAGTATGTAACAATTTCTTTTGTTCCCTAATCCCAATTTCATGGTAGCGTTCTAATACTTGTTTATACAGTTCATGTTTACTACCGAAAGTATTGTATAAACTTCCTTTTCCAAGTCCTGTATCACTGCATAAATCTTGTGTAGAACATCCTTCATATCCTCTTAACCAAAATGTTTTCATTGCAACATCTACAATTGAGGAATAATCAAACTCTCGAGGTCTGCCGCGTTTATTCAATCGTATCCTCCTCTCATTTTAAAGATAACATGAATAGAATACCCTTTTTGTACCATACGGTCAATAATTTTGTTTTATTGTTACTGTAAAATAAAATTTGATTATTTTAGATTACGAATAATGAAAAATAGCCCCTTTATTCAAATTTCCTAGCGAAAAAATCACGTTTTAATAAATTTCTTTATCATCTCTACCTTTCTATAGATTACTAGTTATGAAACGAGGATCGTTTCATAACTAGTAATTTACTTAATTAGCTTGCTGGTTATGGAGTAGTGCCCCTATAAACAAAACCCTCCAGAGACATCTATAATCTGCCCTGTTACCCAGCGGCTATCAGAAGAAGCAAGGAATGCTACTACATCTGCAATATCTTCAACTTGCCCTATTCGTCCGAACACAGATGAATTCGTAGCAAAATTCCGTATTTCTGAATCATCTAGCAATTTCGCATTCATATCTGTCTTCGTATATCCAGGCATAATTGTATTCACTGTTATACCTCGTTCTCCAAGATGTTTAGCTAGAGGAAGTGTCATCGTATTTAGTGCACCTTTACTTAAACCGTATGCAATGGACCCTGTAAAACCAAGTCTTACTTCCGCTGATGAAATGTTAATAACGCGCCCTTCTACTCGTAGTAACGGTAATGTTTGCTGAATTAAAAAGAATGGCGCCTTAATATTTACAGCCATAATTTCATCAAAAACTTCTTCTGTCGTATTTTCAATCGTCCCTTGTGTACCTATCCCTGCATTGTTTACTAAAATATCAATCTCTGATGTACCAACTCTTATTTGTAATTCATTCTTCAATTGTTCTACTATTTTTTTGACACCATCCATTAAATTGAGATCAGCTTCAATTAAGAATGCCTTTCCTCCATTAGATTCAATCTCACTAATTGTTTCGTCTGCAGCTATTTTATTTCGGCCGTAGTGAATCGCAACTAATGCACCGTCGTTTGCCAATCTCATCGCAATCGCACGACCAATGCCGCGACTTGCCCCTGTTACTAATGCTACTTTCCCATCAAGATTCTTCATTTTTTCCATCCTTCCTAAATTCCCTTTTGATAAACCCTATACTTATATTTTCATGCAAATACTAATCATTTTAAATATAGATTTATAGGTAATTCAGTTCGTTCACTTATGATATTATAGTTATAATTTGCAATTCACTTTAGAAAACATAACAAGGAGGCTCCACAATGCAAAACGCTGTAAAATTGGATGAAATCGATCATAAAATTATGAACCTGTTATATGAAAATGCGAGAATTTCTGTTTCAGAAATAGGACGAATTATATCCATGACGCAACCTGCTGTAAAAGAACGTATTAACAAGCTTGAAGATCAAGGAGTTATAGCGGCTTATCGAACGAAATTTGAGCCTGCAAAAATTAATAAAAACATTCAAGCATTCATCATGTTTAAAACGAGCCAATGCTCTGATTTTATTCAATTTTGTAATGCCGCTCCTGAAGTAACAGATTTATACCGAATTAGCGGGGAATTTAATTATATGATGAAGGTCATGAGCGATTCGATGGATTCTCTCGCTACATTTTTAGACTCTTTAATGCAATTTGGATTATCGTCTCCTTTAATTGTTTTAAAGAGTGAGTTTGAGGAGAAATTGTCGTTCTAATAAAGGGATACGTATTATCCCCGGCTAACAGTAAAAGTTTTTCCTTTATGAGAAAAGCCAATGAAATCAATGATTAGTAAACAAAAAAAGAACATTGATATTTCAATGTTCTTTTTTATATCTCTACTTATGAATTAGATCTCTATTCGAAAAAAGCACCTTAATCCCCTTACCCTTGATTCCTCTGCGCCTCTCTAAACTCCTCCTTCACCTTCTCTAACAACCCTTCTTCCGTAATTAATCGATACGCTGTATTTGCTAATGCTTTTGCCGATGTAATTAATGCTTTATCTCCAAGTTCTGAACGTGCTGCTTCTCTAAATTCATTCGTATGTGCAATTAAATCATCTGGTCCGATTTTAATGTACGGATGAATTGTCGGTACGACTTGACTTACGTTTCCTGCGTCGGTTGAACCAATCCCTACTCTTTCTTTACGATTTACATCTTCACCTAATAGTTCTAGTTCTTCCGCTACGATATCGTTATATGTTTTTGTTACGAGTAATTCATCGATTTCATTTTGAAATTGATGGATTTTTACTTTTGCACCTGTTGCTAATGCTGCTCCCTGTGCAATGTTTCTTACTTTTTCTGTTACTTCCGCGCATCTTTTTCTCGTTGCTGCACGGATGAAGAATCTTGCTGCGGCATAGTCAGGAATAATATTAGGTGCTTTTCCGCCCTCTGTAATGACACCATGAATTCTCACGTCTGACGGGAGTTGTTGGCGAAGTGCGTTAATACCGTTATAGAGCTGAATAACCGCATCTAATGCGTTAATCCCTTCTTCTGGCGAAGCTGCAGCGTGAGCTGTTTTTCCGTAAAAATGAAAATCAAGTGGATCGACTGCTAGTGAAGGACTCGTTGTCGCTGTCTTTCCGCTCGGATGAATCATAAGCGCCGCATCAATGTCTTTAAATAAACCTGCCTTTACATAACTTGATTTCGCGCTACCATTTGGCCCGCCTTCTTCTGCTGGCGTACCAAACACGACAACTTCCCCGCCAATTTCTTCAAGCGTTTCTGATAATGCGATTGCTGCTGCAACGCTAATTGTGCCAATTAAATTGTGACCACACGCATGACCTAGTCCTGGTAAAGCGTCGTACTCCGCTAAAAATGCGATTGCAGGTCCTTGTTTTCCAGAGCTTTTTCGCGCGATAAATCCCGTTTCATGTCCAGCTATATTGTGCTGCAACTGAAATCCTGCACTGCCTAGCAATAAACTTAACGTTCTAGATGCATAAAACTCTTGGTTACCAATTTCCGGATTCGCATGAATATCATGACTTGTTTCTATGTACTTTTCCTTATTTCTTTCGATACTCTCTTCAATTGTTTTTCTTTGTGACGCTACTCCTGTCGCTCCCATTTTTCTTCCTCCTTTTATTTTCACATAAAAAAGCCTCTTTCTAAAAGATAGAAAGAGGCTTCTGTATATACAGTCAAAATGAGCTTCTTTCTTATCTTTCAAGTTACCTTGCTGGAATTGGCACAGTATTCATAACGAATCCGCTGCCGAGGTATCATAGGGCCAGTCCCTCCACCTCTCGTGATAAGAATTTTCATAAAATTATATTAAATTATTTTTTATTCTAAGTTCATTCCAAGTAAAAGTCAAGGAATTCCTATCCGAATTTACCGAATATCTAAAAATCCTTTTAATACACCAATTGTCTCAGGTGCTTGCAGTCTTGCACATACGTACGGAAATTCCGTACTACCTTCAAACATCATTTGAGATGTAAGCGGTGCGCCTGCCCAGAAGATTTCATCATCAATTACGATAAACGGGAATGCTTTATTTTGTCTTTGTAACTTTACATTTTTCAGTGGAACTGGTCCATCACTATAAACTGTTATTTGCGCATTTGTACGCATTAACGCTTGCCATACTCGCTTATCCACTTGTTTTGTACTTGGAAGTGAAATAATAATTTTTCGTTTTGCGGCTAAAATATCTTTTAATAACCCTTTCGGCTCTTCAAGATTCATTTCCATAAACCAGCGTAAACGTTTCGAAATTTTCCGTTCCCACAATTGTCTTGATGTCGTGCGATCATACACATCTCCGTGACGTTCTATATGAGCTGTTAATTGTGATAACGCTTGTTTTCTCGAAAGGTTTTTACGCATATAATGGCAATCTGATAATTGAATGAACTTCCCTCTCGCCCTTGTCACTGCTACATTGACGAGGCGATGGTTTTTGTGATCAAAGAATAATACGCCAGGTCGTTCTTGCGGATAACTGTCAACCGTATCAAAGATCATCATATCTCTTTCAGAACCTTGGAACTTATGAACTGTCGCCGCTAAAACTGGTATGTTTTGATATTTCGTTCTCTGCAACATTTCTCTAATACACGTCGCTAAAAAGCGTGACTGCGCCCTGTAAGGTGTCACAATACCAATTGATTGCACACCATCTAACAATCCGATTAACATCATTTGCATTGCTACTAAACCAGACATAATGTTAAAACGTGAACCAGAAGCAGCATCTTTTAACGAAAAAGCTCCCATTTGGCTCGTATCAAATAAAACACTCGCCTCATTTGCGAACGGTTGTAGTTTCGCAAGTTCCTTACGTTCTGAAACAGACGGATGATCGTATACTCTATTTTTATAAATAAACGAATTCGTAAACTTCGATATATCCGCATGCATACGTCTTTGTTCCTGCAACATAAATAGGTTTGGGTGTGCTTCTGATTTATTAACAGACTCAACAATCCCAGCATGGTAAAATATATCTTCCCCAAGCCATTTGCGAACGAGTTCATGATTTGCCATCGCAATTGGAGGTAACTGTAAAAAGTCACCGCAAACGACGATACGTTTTCCAAGTGAAGCAGCTAATGCAATTTGCGGAACATATGCCATACTTACTTCATCTACAACAACTAAATCAAATGTACGCTCATAAATAAGTGAATCAATGGCACATTTTGATAAAGTTGCGCCGATTACTTTTGCATTTTCAATATATTCTTTTTCTACTTCTTTAATTTTAGCCTTTTGCTTTCGAAGATCACTTTCAATCTCTTGTATACGCTTCTTATCAGCAGATGTTGCTTTATACGATAAGATTTTTTCACGAAGATCTTGTCGTGTCTCTTCTAAATAGAGTCTTTCCTCACCCCAAGATCCGTTCGTCGTTTCAACTAACTTCGACGCAAGTAACGTTTCATGATTTCGTATATGTTCATGTTGACTATAACCGTAACGAACAATTTCACCAGGCGTCCATTTCTTTTTCTTCTCAATTTGCTTCGTTACTTCACTCATTAATACGTCTACTGCCGCATTACTATGAGCTAACACAAGTACCGATTTTCCTTTTTGATAATGAGCCGAAATAATACGTGATAAATTGTAAGACTTCCCTGTTCCCGGCGGTCCCCATACGTACGTTGTCGGATTATAAAACGAACGATATGCCAGTTCATTTTTTGGATTTTTCATCTTCTCAATATGTTTCGGACTGCTCGTCCCATCAACAAGACGCTTTATACGATTACGTTTCAGCTTATCTTTACGTGCTTCTTTCAACCTCTCTTGTAGTTGCTCTAAAAGTTGCCACGGTTCACTATATAAAACAGCTTCTCGTATTTCACCTTGTATATAATCATTTAATTTCAGTTCTATTTCTAATCCATGTACAGACAATACTTCTCCTGTCGCTTCCTCACCATCAAACTCAATTCGAATGGGTGAACCTTCAGGTAAGCTTACTTCCGAAATAAGCTGAAATACGTATACTGTACTTTCATAATCTGTATATAAAAAACGACCATTCATGATAGAAATTTTACTACCACCTATCGTTTTCCAATGTTTAATTTCATATGCTAATGCATAATGCCACTCTTTCATCGTTTCCGATAATGAAGGAGTTTGAGTAGTTGTATTCATCGTATAATCTCCTTCCTTCTCCCCAAACATACTTTCTCACTATACCATATAACACGCTAAAATTTGTAAGGTTTTTATCTTGCTTATTTTCTTAATTTTCAATAATATATTGTATATAATTTTCAGAAAGAAGGAATCTACATGCCAGTTAGAAGAATTGAACACGTAGGACTTATGGTTGCAAACTTAGAAACATCTATTTCATTTTATGAAAAAGTAGTCGGCTTACAGCTCATGAAACGTATGGGTCATCCGAATCCAGACTTAAAACTCGCTTTTTTAGGTGTGGAAGAATCAAAAGAAACGATACTAGAACTCATTGAAGGCTACAACTCTTCTCTTCCGGCAGAAGGAAAAGTACATCACATTTGCTTTAAAGTGGATTCATTAGGGGATGAGATCGAAAGACTGAAGAAACACGCAGTAACCTTTTTACTAGGAGAAGAAATCGAAACATTACCAGATGGAACACGTTACATATTCTTCGCTGGTCCTGATGGAGAATGGATTGAGTTTTTTGAGACGGAGAGATAAAGTAAGACTTTAGGATAGAAAAGGAGCCGGAATTCCGGCCCTTGTTTTTAATGAAACATATTTTATTATAGGAATAAAAAGAAATAGGATATCCTCTCCTATTTCTTTTCTTAGTGTTATAAAAATCTTTCTAATAACTCTAACTTGCACAATGCTTCCCGTTAATATAATAGGCTGATTCTGTGAAAACTGTAAATACAACCTCTACTTCTGGAAGTCCAAAATCCATTACATATGTAGTAATGGCCTTGGCAAATCGATCACGAATTTCCTGTCCACGCTCGAACCATTTCACTTCAATAAGAGGAAACGCTTCTATTTCTTCTCCATTGAATACAAACGTAGAACTTGGTAGTTCCAAGGTGAAATTATCCGTACCACACTCACAGATATCTGCGAGTTCTTCTACTAATGGCTTGCTTATGCTTTTTAATTGTTCAGTAGTAATTCCACGAAACACAACATGCGGCATGTTATTCCCTCCGTTACATAGCTTTATATTTCCTCATATCATAACACAATTTATTTTGCTGCACTAACATCTATTCGTACATTTCAATGACATTCTTAAGAATGATCATATGTTATTGAAGCTAATATAATCAGGAGTTAAGGAAAAGCAGACTGATAGAATTAAAGGTGAAGAGGTAATACTTGACCTCAATTCTAATCGTCATATAATCAATGCCATGCACAAAATGACTCATCAAAAAGTATTATCTCATGAAAAGCAAGGATTTATTAAAATGACTCCAGAAAACATCGAAGCAGTACGTTGAGTAATTGATGAAAATAATAGTGAAACCTTACAACATAAAGAATAGTACCTCAAGATTTTGATTGGTTGGTATGAAGGCGATTTCTCCCTTATCGTTTTATGATATGCTAATAACATTTGGTAAAATACGGTATCTATAGACAGTCAAACACCTTTAAAGATACCTCGTCCAGTTCTTGCTGTTGCAAGATAAACAGCATATAATCAGTTAACCACCCACATTAGTAACGAACACATAAAGAAAAGGCATTCCAAATATGAAACGCCTTCTTTCGTTTTATAAAACCATCCAACACGCTGAACTTTTCAATTTAATATAATCACTCGTTTAACTAAAGAAATTGATTACGTGCATAACGCTCTTCTCACTTTTCTTGCAAAATTTAGTGGATCATCAACGTCTTCGATATTAACGTAAATTAAATTTGGATCATCACATAACCACTCATTGTGTATAGACGAAACGATTATTCCTTGTTTAATAATTGTCGCCACAAATTCAGTGACTTCTTTTTGTAAGAGTGCTACTCGGCCTAGGCATAATGCCCGTCCAGTTTTATTGTCTCGTGATTCGAATGAAAAGGAAGTTGTTACTCTAAAACGTTTTCCCAAGATTGTTGCTCGTATTTCATCTCGGTTTATTGTTGCCACGCATTTCCCACCAGCGAATCCTTCTTGACCGCCAATGATTCTTGCAAACTGTTGACAAATTGATTCCTCATTAACCGCCATACCTTTAATCATTCCTCCTTTTACTATTAGATTATGAATTCATACATAGGTCTGAAACGGCAATGAATCTAATCTATTATAAAAAAATGATGGCGATCTACCGAAAGCTATTAACTCAATTATTCTTGATCGTATGAATTGTTATCAGAGTTTAAATGGTGCAGAATTTTTATTTTATGCTTAATGGACATCGGAGACTGAAAGCAAAACTCAGCTATTATAATGGTAAGACATTTTTAAAGAGCATAAAAAAGACACCCTAAGGTGCCATCCTCCGACTTGAGAATTATATCTATGTATGGAGAAATTTAGAAAAGACAAATACAAAAGAGAAGATTCTAACTATAATTTATAGAACTCTTATGCCATGACTTACTTACATATTTCCTTATTTACCAGAAGAAGAATCTCAGTTACATTATTTTCTGAACAGTCTCGTTAAAGCCATACCAAGAAATCCAGCGCCCATTCCTATTAGCCATCCAGTTTGGGCATTACCTAACATAGATCCCACTCCTCCACCAAGAAACATACAGCCAACGAATACTAATCCTCCAATTCCCCAATTCGGCCGTTCCATAATTCAATCACATCCTTTCAATAAAATATATGCGATTAACTAGCCTAACTTTCTTGCATAGGATTGGTAATTATTTTGCTTATGTTTTATTGAAGGGCATTCAAAAGATGCGGAGATTGAGTCATTTATATAGATTGTAGAAATACGGGTATCAATCGTTATTAAAAATAACTGACGCATTTTAAACATCATCGATTTTATCATTTTGGACAACCTATTCTGTTAAATTGATATACATGCGAAAAAACTATCAAAATAAAACCCCAGAAATCCAAAGGTCTCTGGGGCTCCATTATATATTTAGCTCTTTTTGCTTTTTGTTTTGTTTATGTCTATACAGCAATTTTCGGCTTATTAGAGAAATCACTAATAAGGTCAGAATTAATAAGATAAGTTGCATAAATGATAAATCAAAATATTTAGCACCTGTAACGATTAAAAGTGTAGAAATCGTGCCTTTTACAACGAAAAAAATAATAACCCATAATCCGCCTTTTTTCCAGTTCATTTTATATTACCCTTTCCTACGTTTAAATTCTTAAAATATTTAATGATAGTTCTTAAATGTGACAACTTAATAGAAATCTATTATATTAACAAAAAATTCATGTCTAATTAAATGCAATGATTCTATATTAAGTGAAAATGATATTCATTGTCAATTTCATTGACTATTTGAATACTTATTATTTCTTTCTACTTTGTTTCTTATAAGCAATACGCTCTTGTATTCAAACAAAAACACCTCCATTGCATTTGCACACTTAGTATGCGAATGCAAGAGGTGTTTTTTCATATACCATCAGATAAGATTTCCTGCTTTGTTTATTTCTTGATACGTAGCTATTTTTTAATACACAATAACTGGATCATACGTGTTCAAACTATCATATACAGTTTTTGCAACATTAGGAAGAAGGTTCACACACCCACCTGATCCTCCTGTTAAATAAGCATTATTTCCCCAGTCTTTGCGCCAGCCGGCATCGTGGAATCCTTGACCACTATTTGTGAATGGAACCCAGTAATCTACTTTAACCGCATAATCAGCTTTTCCTACTGCGTTACCTCTTAGCGTATATGGTGTTCGTTTATATAGGACGTACCACACACCTGGTGATGTATCTTCACCAGTACTATGTTTACCAGTTACTACATTTGTTGTAACAACTAATTTTCCATCTTTGTAAATCCAAATTTGTTGCTCTGCAATTGAAACTTCTGCATACGTGTCTCCGATGCCATTATTCGATGTTGTTTTATAACCGATACCTTCCTTCTCCCAACCATTCCCGTGAATATTAGAAGCAGAAAGCGATTTTTCGCCTTTCTCAAAGGCTTGTTGAACTTGTTTAGTTTCTTTTTCAACATCTAGTGCCCAGCCGTATCCTTCTCCTTTTACTGATATGACTGAACCGGAATGAGTTTTAAATGAGAAATCTTTATTTAATGTTGATTTGGCATTATTAATTTCAGTAATTTTCTTCTTAATGTCACTCGCATCAATTGTAACTTTCATATCCTTTGACATAGAGGCATTTTGAATTAAATCTTTCGCTTTTAAAGGATAAACTTCATCCTGCACTTTATACTCAACAGACTGCCCAAGAAGATTCTGTAGTGCTTTCTCCTCTTTTTTGACAATCGGATCGTCTTCTTTAATAGGTTTTATGTATGCAGACTTCAGATGAATTTCGCTTTTATATTTTTGCTTATCATAATCTTTCAGTAGACTAGTAACATCATACTGTTTTCCTTCAACACTTTTCGAAATAACAATTTTCCCTTGTTCTAGCTTCGCCATAGCATCTTGAGGCGCTTTTAATTTCTCATTCATAGAGATGAGCTTTTCTTCTACAAGTTTTTTCATCGTTTCACTACGATACTGTTCTGCCTTCTCTGGTAGCAATGAATAATTTTCTCCCTTTGAGGAAGGGAAAAATGTCCACTGGTTTTTTAATAGTTTCTTAACTTGAGGCAAATCTTTTTCCGTAAGTTCTGTTTTTGTATCTTTTTCATCTAAAATTTGTTGTTGATCAACATAGACTTTGTTTGCTAGTCCAGATGTCTTTAATTTCTGTATTGCCTGATCAGCGCTCAGACCACCAACTTTTGTGTCATTAATTGTAACATTCGAATTGAAGTGAGTTGCCTGATAATAACTCATTCCCCCAATAAGAAGTGCAATTACACCAATACCCGCTGCAATAAACTTCCAATTTGTATAACGTTTTTTTGATCTTACTCGTTTTTGATCAATTTCTTCAACTGATTCATTTGTTGTATTGTTGTTCATCAATCTTTCCCCCGTATGCATTAACGTCAAACGATTTTCAACTAAAATCATAAACTAGTGTACCTTATTTTTCCTAAAATTTCATTATTTCCGACCACATTTTATCGCAATTTAATGATTAAATTTAGATTTTTCAATAGTACGATGCATTGCACAGCCCTTTACAAGTTATAAAATGAAATTTCAATCAACCGTTATACCAAGGAAATTAACTACATCTTCTTTGGAAAACTTTTTCTCTTTACGCAAATACGAATTATATTATCCATTTTATGAACATCACCTCCTAATTTTGTCAAAAAAATAAACGATAGTCCTTCTATCTAAAATGTAGAAGGACTATCGTTTTTTCAGTTAGAGTATTTGTATAATCGTTTAAGTTTTTATTTCCTGAAGGTCAAACTTGATGAAGATGATGAAATTTCATCTCATAGCCTTTAAATGAAAACATTATGTTTTTTATGGCAACCAAGTTTATTTTCTTAGCTTGATGTCCCCCACATATCCAGCAGCCTAAGATGAAGTAAGAGTCTGTTCAACTAGATTTTTTCTAATATTTTTAGGAGCATCTTATTTCGCCTCGTCATATTTCACTAATTGAATTTAAAACACATCCGTATGCTATTTAGTAAAATTTACGATTCGAGACGTAATTATTGCAGTAATCAAGATAATACTAGCGGTTATCAAGCCAGATTCTCCAATCCAAATCTCAGTTTGATACCCTGTACTTGCACGTGTGAAAGGTCCTTGAATAATGGCATTCCAAGTAGCATGGATGATAACCGAAGGCCAAATGCTACCTGTGATAAGTCGTAAATAAGCTATAATATAACCGAATGGTACAATACAAAGATAGATACCAAGTACTGAAAGAACGACAGATGGTCCCGCTACATATAGACCAGCAATAACTATTGGAACATGCCACGTTGCCCAAATCAATCCACTAATAAGGATGGGCCGTGAAAACTCTGCATCGACTAGCCTTGTGAGCATATAACCTCGCCAACCCATTTCTTCTCCCAAAGCTGGGATTAAGCCAAGCAAACTTCCGAAAATGCCGCTCAATACTACTAGATAAATGAAGCTGAATGGTGCCGTTACATACTGAAGCCCAAGCATATTGTAGATCGGTTCTAAAATAAACATACCAACTTCGGGATACTGAAACCCCGCAATTCCGCTCGACCAGGCGATAGAATAAGTAATTCCACAAATAATCATAGGGATTAGCAGAGCAAAACCAATCCCTTTCCATATCTTTAAGTTACCGAGACTAAAAGATACATCTTTAAACCCTTCTTTCAGTATTATGCGAGTCAAAATAGAAGATAATGCTGGGGTAAACATATATACCACAATAAGTGGCATACTTTTCGTAATTATTACTACTACATTTAGGATAATTGAAGTAATGATTAAGATACTCAGAAAAAGTTGAAGTCCTATTTTAGCACGTTGGATTTTATCTTTATTGTGGAACGATTTTGCGTGTAATATCATTTTAATCCGCCCTTCCCCTATAATTCACTTGTTTATCGAATATACTTCTTGTCATTTCCACAGACACAACTTAGAATAAAAATATTTT